>JAAYQW010000042.1 GCA_012519115.1 Spirochaetales bacterium | reverse complement strand
GCGATTGCAAACAATGAGTTTGCCTCTTTTAAGCGAGCCTGCCTTGAGCGATTCTACGGAGCATAACAAACAAAGCCTCACGGTGATGATCTGCACGCTGGCAAGCCGCTTGCTGGGAATCGTGCGCTCCCGGGTCTTGACGACCATTTTCGGAGCTACCGCAGTCGGGGATGTCATCAATTTCACCTTCAATATCCCGAACAACTTCCGCAAGCTCTTTGCCGAAGGAGCGATGAACTCCGCGTTGATTCCCTCTTTTTCTCACTTGTTGGCTGAAAAGAGGAATAAGGAAGCGCAAAAGCTCTTTGCGCTGCTGGTTACCTATCAGACTTTGCTCTTCATTCCTTTGACGGTGCTCACCTACGTCTATGGGCAGGAGATCATCGCCTTCCTAAGCGATTTCGAGGCCGAGCAGGTTCTCCTGGGTTCCAGGCTTCTGCCGTACTTCATCGCGTATCTGGGAACGATAAGCCTCAGCGCCACCTTTACCGGATTGCTGCAGCTGCACACGAGGTTTTTCCATGCGTTCGCAAGTCCGCTCTTTTATTCGGTTGTGGTCATTTCAGGAGTACTCCTGACCTCTTCTTCCTTCGGTGCGATGAGCGTGGCCTACGCCACGATCGCAGGGGGATTTCTTCAAGCATCGTATGCGTACCTGGCGCTTCGAAGGGAAGGGTATCGATTCAGACTTACGTTCAACCCGAAAGGCACGACCTTTGCGTCCACCCTCAAGGCGTGGGGCTTCGTCTCGATCGGAATGGGGATGCAGATCATCACCCAGATGGTCAGCTACTACCTTGCTTCCACCTTGGGCGAGGGGAGTGTAACCGCTTTTGCAAACTCCCTGATCTTCTACCAGACCCCCTATGGAATCTTCTTCAATGCGATTGCTGCGGTAAGCCTTCCCGCCCTGTCGATGGCGTTCGCTCAAAACGATCATGCCACCCTGAAACGGCAGAGCAGGGAAGCGCTTTCCAAGCTGACCTCCCTGCTTCTGCCGAGCACGATCATCATCTATGCGTTCCGACTCGAAATCATCTCGGTGATTCTCCAGGGAGGAAAGTTCACCCACACCGACTCGATCCAAACAGCGGCGGTGCTGGGTCCCTACCTGCTCTTCATGACGAGCACCGCGTTCTATTCCCTGCTTCTGCGGCTCGGGTTTGCAACCAAGCGTTTCAAGGCAATGACAACAGTTCAGATCGTCCAGAACGTTCTCGATATGCTTCTGATGTTTCTTCTCATCCAAGGAAATGTTGGTCTCCGATCGCTGTCCTTGGCCAACGGAATCTCGTATCTTCTTTCCCTGATCATCATCCTCGTCATCGTGAAAGACCTCTACAACCCATTCACCGACAAGGTTCTCTTCAAGGAGGTCGGGAAGATCATCCTCGCAAACATCCCGATCCTCGTCGGAGTGATCCTCTACAAGCTCCTCGCTCCGCCCTGGTACACAGACGGCTCCACCTGGAAGAACCTCGGCATCCTCATCGTCATCGGGCTCTCATCCATTTTCGTGTGGCTGGCATCTTACAAGCGGTTCAAGATCGATTTCTTCACGATCCTTTCCCGCTAATAGAGAAAGCCGAAGAGCCAAAGCGGGATTCTTCGGTCGCTTCCGCGAGTGGATGGTACGAATCTACAATTTAGTACAGGAGATTCAAGACTGCTTATTCACCTGAAGCAATGCGTACTTGAACATGCCGTTATTATTACCAAAATCGTGATATTCTTTCCAGTTGATGGCATAGTTGTCCCTGAGAGTCAATGGGGCATTCCTTCCTTTAATTGTGTTTGCACTCAAGTTCTCTCCCCATCTCATAGGAGTATTAGCTTCCTTTACTACTCCTTCATTTACTCTGAAATCGTAGTAGCCAACGATAGGATTTGGCTCAATATCAGGGTAACTCAAATCATTCGTTAACCAAAGGGTATATCCATGTTTGAAATTATCAAGAGCTTCGGCCAAAGACTCGATACGGCAGATATCCAATATAAAATCGTATCTTCCTAAGCTTTGGGCCCCATGATTCTTCAGCTCATATATTTCTTTATTACATTCAAAGTTAGGTATTTCTTTTGTTTTGTATTTCAATTCAATCGGATAGGGAGAGCCTTTGTAGAGGACGAGGATATCAACATTAATGAGAACCTTATTTTCAGAAGTATTTGTCGTATCAGTAGGGATAGTAAAATTCTTACCGGATACCATTTGAGGATATTCCATCCTGATTTTTGATTCTCGATATGTTGTTTTAATCTCCCACGCAAGAGCAAACTGGAAATCAGCCTCCGAATGAAAAACCTTTCTCTTTTTACGAAGGTCGTCAACTACTTTCTCTAAGTCAAAACCCATTCTTACATCCTCCTACAGAATTTCAATAAAGACTTTGGGGAAGGGGTTTACCTATAAGCCGAAGAACAAAAGCTGTCTTCCCGGTTCCCCGTGAGCGACCCTCGTCTTCCAACAGGATGAGCGTCCTGATATATCGTTTCTTCATCAGTTCACTCATGGGAAAGTGTAATATGCCGTTTTTGCAAAGTCCATCTAACAATTTTGATGTGTTTTTGTTAAATGTATTTAACAACATAGTCATCGCCCCCGTTTGGGGGCGATTGAATGATTGTTTGAAGATTCCTTAAAAATCGATCTTTTCGATCTTTTTGACCGTGAAGTCGTACGATTGCTCGTTGATCGTGAACGTGAAGCGTTCATCGACTTCATGGTTCACCAATTCCCGGCCGAAGGGGGCGGAGATATTGATGATGTTCTCGTTGGGATTCGCTTCCCATTGACCCATGATCGTGTAGGTGACCTCTTCTCCTTTCAGATTGTCCATCAAGGTAACCTTGGTGCCGAATCCGACTTTCGATCCGTCGACCATGTCCGGGGTGACGACCGAGGCCCGATCGATCTCTTCGGAAAGCCGGCGGAGATTGTTCTGAATCAGAGTCTGTTTTTCCTTTCCGTACTTATACTCGCTGTTCTCCCTCAGATCGCCCATCTCGCGGGCTGCACCGATTTCCTTGGCGATTTCCGGCAGTTCAACGTGCTGGATATAATCCAACTCCTTCTTTTTCGCCTCCAGAGAAGCCGCGGTACAGAACAATCCGGTGGGAACGAACGCTTCGCGCTGGGAGACCGGGGCTTCATCAAAGAACTTGAAACCGGGGAATCTGACGCTGATTGCGTGCTTGACCTCGATTTTCTTTCCACCGGGAAGATTGAAGACATTCGCCACAAGCGAGTAGATTCGCTGGGCGTTCTCTTCATCACCTTCTTCAATGCAGGTGAAGATCTGCTTATCGTCAAAAAGCAGGTTCATCAACGCTTTCGAGTTCTTGCGATTTTCCGGTGCATCGCGTTTCGCATCGATGTAGCGGTTTACCGCATCAAGCAGCTGAAGCTGGATATACAGCAGCTGCTCCTTGGTATAACCGCTCTTGTCCCATACTTTCTTGTCGCCGTTCCTCAGGAGATAGATCAACGTCGCTCCCTTATCCTTGAAGTTCTCCACTGCATCCTTATACAGCTTGAGCAGATCGGCGTTCTTCTTGTTTTGGCGGAAGATATCGGGGATATAGCTTGTCAGATAGCCGGGGAAGATTTCTATCAAGACCTTTGGCCACGAAGGGATTTCATCAACGATGTGGTCGATAAAAGATTTCTTCAGCTCCGAATCCCTGATCGGGACGAAGACTTCATAGATGTCTTCCGATCGTTCGAAGAGATCGACAAAGCCGATCGCTTCGGGAAGGGCGACGAAATGCATCCCTTGCTTCTTCACCAGCTCTTCAAGGAGAAGATAGGAGGACATGATTACATCGTTTGTCACAACGATCGGTTTTGAGACTCCGTTTTCTTCAAAGAAGAACTCGCTGAAGAATCCGACCATTTCGAGAAAGTAATCACTTTCGACATCGCCCTTGTTGGAGATAAATTCTCTGAGACGACGAATCTTATCGTAGAAATCGCGTTCGCTTCGGAAGATTGAGAGCTGTTTCTCCTCGTAGCTGATAGGGGTGGATCGAAGCAGGTACACATCGCTGTCGGTGGGGGAGAGGTCGAAGAGAGGATTGGCCATCAACTCTTTCTTCGCCTGGTTCATCCAGCTCGTCCACTCTTTCGCTTCAAGGATTGAAGGCACCAATTCCGCCTTCATATCCCGAAGGTTCGATTGCCCCCCATTGCTCGACATGAGAATATTCAACGTCCAAGGAATATCATTTTTGACCTTGTCGTAGAGCCGTTGTTTTGGAAGAGCGCTTTTCAGGACCCAGATATGGCTCTTGGGCAGCGCCTGCAAGCTCTTGAACGCCATATTGGTTGACAAGCGGGAACCTTGGGTGGTTGCCTGTCCGGCGAAGTCAACGATCACATCGGTTTCATCGATCGATCGGATTCGTCCGATTCGCCCGGTCGAATTCTGGAATACGAACGTTCCCTTATCGAAGGCGATATTCGTTTCAAAATCCTCGATCGACAAAAGCACGTCACGGGCGATCATCCCGACGAGAGCGGAGGATTCAAGACAGCTTTCCAGGCGGGAGTGCTCTTTATACTTTTTCCGATAGCTCTTGATCAGCTGATCGCGGGCGATTGCATCATCCCGATCCAGCGTGAGAATCCGTTTTTGGATTTCAATCATCTGATCGACATCGTCTTTTTTATACGCTTCGGCGGCATCCCTTAGGATCGCCACGGCAGATGAGTTGCTCGTAGCGGCGATCTGCTCGGCGAGGTTCATCGAGTAATCGAACTGATGAGGATCGTTGGCGATGACGATCTCATGAATCTGCCTGATCGGGGTGAAGTCTTTCCGCTTCAACAGCCGATTGATCGTTTTCTTGAAGTAACTGACGGCTTTTTCCGTCTTTCCGGCTTCAAGAGCGTAGGTTCCGAGCTGCTTGAGAATATCAACCTCTTCGTAATCGACATTGACGAGCCGCTCCCACAGCTCGATCTTTTTCTCATGCTTGCCGGTCGCTTCATATGATTGAGCAAGCAACCTCAAGGCGTGACGATTTTCGCTTTTGTTCAGGATTTTCTGAGCAAGGTACTCCACGATATTCCAGCGCTTGTGTTCACTGAAAAGCTCGATGAGATTCAAAAGAGGAAGGAAGTTCTCCGAACCCTTTCGTTGGATGGAAAGCACCCCGTTGATATAGTGGGCAACTACCGAATTCTTCTCACGATCCCGGATATGCCGCTCGCACATGTCCCGCGCCTCGATCTTCTGCTCATCATCCAAATGTTCGATCAAACGGTCAAATGTCTCAAAATTGGCTACTGTGAAGGCGGAAGCTGAGGCTCTGGTCCATTGTTCTTCCTTTAATACTTGTTCAATCTCTTGGATTCCCATGATTTTGCCTCCGAAAATATGTCGTCTAAATAGACAAAACAAAACCGCGCAGACATGGATTCCTGTCTGCTCGAGTTCGACATGTATCTCTATCTATCTTGGTCAGTATACATAGAATTCGCGTTTTTAGCAATTGATTTGTCGAAACAGCGCCGATTCTTTCCTTACCCAATCGTTGCATATCGGTCCGCTTCTTGGTATAACTAGGATATGAATGTACCCTCATTGATTATAGCGCCGAGCATGCTCGCAAGCGACTTCTCAAAGGGCGCGGCCGAGGTGGCTTCGATTAAGAACCATGGGGCGG
>JAAYQW010000041.1 GCA_012519115.1 Spirochaetales bacterium | reverse complement strand
CGATCCTTTCCGGCACACGCCTTGCCGGTGATTCCCAAGACGACCGGTTTCACAGCTCGCCCCAGTTCGATCCGACGCTGATCGAGACTTTTAAGGGGATGCTCAACGTTACCGCCCCTTCCATCGCTTCTTTGACCAAGGTCTTCATAACTTCGACCTCGTCAAGCGGCACTTCGAAGACCAATTCGTCGTGGATCTGCAGGATCAACGCGCTTAGGAGCTTCCGCTCACGCAGCATCCGGTCGACCCGGATCATCGCTTGTTTCATGATATCTGCGGCGCTGCCCTGAATGATCGTGTTGACGGAAATCCGCTCCGCCCGAGCCCGCTCCACGGCGTTTCGACTGTTGATCTCACCGACCGGTCGACGGTGTCCCAACAGGGTATGGACGGCTTCATTCTCGCGAGCCCGGGTCTTCGTCTCTTCGACGAAACTCCTGACCGCCGGGTAGCGTTTAAAATACTGCTCGATGAACTGCTTCGCTTCTTGATAGGGGATCTTCAGATCCTGGGCAAGCGCGTGGGTTCCCATCCCGTACATCACCCCGAAATTGATCGTTTTGGCGATCGCCCTCATTTCGCTTGTGACCTCCGGCATCGGAGCATCGAAGATGAGGCTCGCGGTGAAGCGGTGCACGTCCATCCCGCCGGAGAACGCCTCCTTCAACCCCGGATCATCCGCCATGTGGGCAAGGACGACGAGCTCGATCTGCGAGTAGTCTGCACTGAGAAAGACGCACCCGGTACGGGGAACGAACGCCGATCGGATCCGCCTCCCCTCCTCGGTCCGGACGGGAATGTTTTGGAGGTTGGGGTCGCGGCAGCTGAGGCGGCCCGTTTCCGTGCCCGTCTGCAGGAACGTCGGATGAATCCGCCCGGTTCGGCGGTTGATCTGTTTGGGCAGCGCCTCGACATACGTCGAAGCGAGTTTGTTCAAGCCGCGGTACGCCAGCACAAGAGCGACAATGGGATATCGATCGCTGAGCGGCTCGAGAACGTCGGTGGCGGTCGAATATCCGGTTTGGGTTTTCGCTCCGGTCGGAATTCCCTGTTCAACAAAGAGAATCTCCTGTAGCTGCTTCGGCGAGTTCAGATTGAACTCTTTTCCTGCGAGCTCGAAGATCTGAGCTTTGATCTGATCGATTCGTTGGGTGAATTCCTCTCCGATGGGACCGATGACCCCTTCATCAAGGAAGACCCCCTCCAGCTCCATGTGGGCGATGATCTTCAAGATCGGAAGCTCAAGGTCGGAAAGAAGACCAAGGAGGTCGTTCTTTTTGAGGAGCTCTTCAAAACTCCGCCACAGCCGGAGCGTGATATCGGCATCCTCGGCAGCATAGAAGAGCGCTTTCTCATACTCGATGTCCGAAAGGGTCTTATCCTTGGGTACGATATCGGTATAGCGCAGGGTCTCGACTCCCAGATAACGGAGCGCCAAAAAGTTCATGTTCAGCGTCGAGGCTGCATCCAGCAGCCACGCGGCGATCATCGTATCCCCGTGGAGGTGCTTGATCGTGATGTTCCACCGTGCCTTGAGGACTTTGTAGTCGAACTTGATGTTTTGTCCGACCACCTTCAGCCTTCCTTCTTCAAGATACGTCCGAAGAAGGCGTTTGACCCCGCTCTCGTCGATAAGCGCTTCGCCTTGATGAACAAGGGGAACGTAATACGCCGAATACGCTTCCCACGCGAACGAGAAGCCGATGATCGTCGCATCCAGTTCGACGGTCGTATCGGTTTCGAGATCGAAGGCGATGACTCCCCCGCTTTCGACCGCGCGCTCAAACAGACTCTCCAGCTTGGCAAGATCCGTCACCCCTCGATACGTTCGCCGATCTTTCTTGGGTTCCTCACGTGGAGACGAGGCTTCTTCACCGCTGAGGCGCTCCAGTTCACCGATGATCGTCCGCATTCCGAGCTCTTGAAACAGGGGAATGGAGTTGGCCCAGTCGATCCGATCGACCCGATAGTCCTCCCAGTCGATTCCTTCCGCCTGATAGAGCGTGGAATCGAGGGTTACCAGCCTTCGGCTCATGAGGGCATCTTCTTTGCCCTCTTCGAGTCGCTTCTTCATCGCCGGAGTCTGCTCTTCGAGCGCTTCATACACCCCTTCAAGCGTCGCATGCTCCTTTAGAAGCTTCGCCGCGCCCTTCGGACCGATCCCCTTCACCCCGGGGATGTTGTCCGAGCTGTCGCCGATCAAGGCGAGGTAGTCGATGATCTGCTCCGCTGAGACCCCGAACTCCTTTTTTACCTCAGCTTTCCCCATCGGCCGGTAGAAGGACTCCCCTTTTCGGGCGGGTCGAAGAGCTGATACATCATCGTTGACCAGCTGCAATAGATCCTTATCACCGGTGAACATCACCGTATGGATTCCATCCTTAGTCGCCTCATGGGCCAGCGAAGCGACGATATCATCCGCCTCCCAGCCGATATGCTCAAGAACGGGGACGCCGAGGGCTTTGAGAATCGCCTTGATATGGGGCACCTGGGAGTGAAGATCTTCCGGAGCGGCATCCCGGTTCGCTTTGTACGGTCCATAGAGTTCATGTCGAAACGTGGGTCCGGCGCTATCCATCGCAACGGAGATATAATTGATCTCCTCTTCCCGGACCAGCTTCAAGAGGGTCGTGAAAAACCCGTAGACGGCACTGATGTTTTCCCCGTTTGAAGAGCGCATCGGATTATTGATGAAGCCATAATAGGAACGATAGATCAGTCCATATCCGTCAATGATCAGACTCTTTTTCTTATTCATTTCCCCCTCCGATGGGGATGACCAGCCCATCATAGGCGACATGTACATGGGGAGGAAGCTCCTCCTCCAGCTTCTGATGGGCAAGATCGTGACAGAGATGCGTCAGGTAGGCTTGCTTCGGTCCCACATGATTAATCAACCCCAACGCCTCGAAGAGGCTGAAATGGGTTGGATGGGGAAAGCGCCTCAGCGCATCCACGACGAGCGTATCAAGACCCCTGAGGTATTCTACACTCTTTTGAGGAACTTCACTACAGTCGGTCACGTATCCGAGCGATCCGATTCGATAGGAAAAAATCTCATCCCGGCCGTGAAGAATCGGAAGAGCGGTGACCTTCATGGTCCCCATCGTAACGGTTTCGTACGGCTTCATGACCGTCAGAAGCAGATGAGGCCGTCCTCCGGCGACGACATCAGCGTCCAACGCATACGGAAAGCGGACCCGAATCGTTTCCACCACGCGCTTGCTCCCATAGACCCGGAGCGGACTCTGTTCACTGAAGGAGCGCAGATCATCGATTCCGTTGATATGATCGGCATGGTCATGGGTATAGAACACCGCATCAAGGCGGGTGATCCTATGTTTCAGCGCCTGAAGGCGAAACTCCGGTCCGGTATCGATGACGATCGCATGCTGTTCATCTTCAACCAGGACGCTCGAGCGCATGCGCGTATCCCGCTCGTCGCTCGAGGTGCATACCGAGCACGCACATCCGATGACCGGAATCCCATGGCTGGTTCCGGTTCCCAGAAAGGTCAATGAGAAAGCGGTCATTGAAACGGCAGCCTGGAGGTGACTCGATCAAACAGTTGACGGAGCCGTGATGGGCTTTCCTGATCGACAATCTCCGTCGGTTTTTTAAAAGCGACTCCCAGATAGGGGTTGCTGATATTCGGAAAGAAAAAAAAGAGAATGAAAAATGAAATCACTGCGACAACCAAAGAGGAAAGCAGGGAAGAGAACAATCCTTTTCTAGCCATGTTATAGAACTCCTTGAGCCACTATATCACACTTATGAGCCGTGATGCACCAAACCAGGCCCGTTTTCACGGGCCTGTGGAGAAGATACAAACAATGCGTTAGAAGAAGGAGAAGAGAAGGGAGATACCCATCCGACCGTTGTCGAAGGGAGTGTTGAAGATATTCTCAAACTCTTTCCACTTTTCAAAGGTATAGTTCGTGTCCAACGTGTAGTTCAATCCGACAAGAATCTTGCCGAGTTTCAGATCTGCGGTGAGGCGGTATGCCAAGGGGCTCTTCAGAAACGCTTCACCGGCGTTGTCAAGATCGACCTTGTTCCCGCTGGAGTCGTATACCCACACCTCTCCGTCAGGTTTGATATTAATGGTAAAGCGAGGTCCGACACCGGCTCCGATCCGAAGCAGGTTGAA
Source organism: Spirochaetales bacterium (assembly GCA_012519115.1). Taxonomy (GTDB): domain Bacteria; phylum Spirochaetota; class Spirochaetia; order Sphaerochaetales; family Sphaerochaetaceae; genus Sphaerochaeta. The sequence goes on along the minus strand of JAAYQW010000041.1, from coordinate 4,196 downwards.
CAGATCGAACGATAGCCCGGCGGTGGTCAACATGGAGATGTTGGTTGAATCGCCTTCAGAACCGAACATTGCGACCGCATCGATTTCGGCAATCAACAACTTGATCCGCAGATCTGCTCCAAAGCGATAGTTGTCGATTTCGGCAAATCCGTCATAGTTCCCCGCTTCCATTGCGGCTGTGATGGCACCGAAGGTATCGTTGTAGAGCGCGGTCGCTCCAAGACTCAACCCGAACGCCGATGCGCTTACCGCTGCCGGAACAAGAACGACCAACACAATCAAAAGAATCCAAATTTTTTTCATTCTGTCACCTCTTTATTGCTACACACTCATCTTCGTCTCAAGACTGCGTGTGTAAAATTTAACTCATCTTCAAAAGGACAGCAAGAGAAAGACAACCGCTATTCGGAACAAATATCTCCCACCACCTACCTTTTGCCATGACCGATCTAATTGTTTGATTTGATTCGAGTAAGTACCGGGCTCTCAGCCCCACCGGGCCAAAATCGGTACCGATTCCCATCTGCAGATAGATCGGACTACAAAGAACCGCATCAAGAAACGCGATATCCTCTATCCCTGCCTTCTCGCCGTCAAAAAGCGCATAGTAGGGTTTCTCCACTCCGGGATTTTGAGGAACATACGTCACACCCACTCCCCCGCTGAGCTCCATCACCATCCACGAACCGATTATCGGAAGGTTGAGTCCCGCAAGAGCGATCGCTTTAAGCGCCTGTGTATCTTCTTCGCTTTTCGTCAGCATCACCGTCGCTTGAGCTTGGAGAAAAAAAAGACGTCCGTTAAGCTCTCCACTGAGAATCCAATTTTGGGAATCTCCCATTCCGGAAGAAAAATCCTCCTGTTCCGGAGGGCAGTAGGTCGCACCAAAGCCAAGGCTGAGATTATAGAAACTTCGAGCGGTCAAGGGTAGAGACAAAAATAAAAGAATGGCCAAGATGACCACCACAGTTCTGCACATGACTGATTGTTACTCCCGTACCCATATAACAACGATATGAGTGAAAAGGTACAAGTTAATCGGTCAATTTTGCGATTTCTTCGATCCAGACCTGTTTTTGGGCATCGCTGGGCGCCCGAAACCCTGTTCTGGGGGAAAGAGAGACCGATCCGACTTGCGGGCCGTCCGGTGAGGCGGAGCGCTTGAATTGGCTTGCGATGAAGCGCGTAAAGAACACGGTGAGCCAACGCCGCATCTCTTCCGGGGTGTAGGAATCCTCAAACGCTTTGGTGGCGAACCGGTAGATCTTCTTTGGACCGAAGCCCCAACGCAGAGTGTAGTAGAGGAAGAAATCGTGAAGCTCATACGGCCCGATCACCGCTTCCGTTTTCTGACCGATCGCCCCATCCCCGGATGGAGGGAGAAGTTCGGGACTGACCGGAGTGGAAAGAATGTCCAGCAGAACCGCCTGAAGATCTTCACCGGCTTCATTCGCCTCATAGGCGAGGATCGGCCTGAGCAGGGTCTTCGGCACCGAGCTGTTGATCGCATACATCGACATATGGTCGCCGTTGTACGTCGTCCACCCGAGAGCGAGCTCCGAAAGGTCCCCGGTACCGATGACCAGTGCTCCGTGCTTATTGGCCAGATCCATCAATACCTGTGTCCGCTCCCGCGCCTGGGCGTTTTCGTAGGTGATGTCCAGCACCTTCGGATCGTGATCGATATCTTTGAAGTGCTGTGTTACCGCTTTCCCGATCGGAACCGTGAAAAACGTGACCCCAAGCGCTTCCGCCAAGGCCTGAGCGTTCGTCTTTGTCCGGTTTGTGGTTCCGAACCCCGGCATCGAGACCGCGATGATTCCGCCGCGGTCAAGGCTCATCACGTCAAACGTCCGAACAACGGCAAGCAAGGCCGCCGTTGAATCAAGCCCTCCGGAGAGACCGAGAACCACGTGTTTGAGACCGACATGTTCAAGACGTTTCTTCAGACCGAGGGTTTGGAGGGTAAGCACTTCTTCACATCGCTCTTCCAAGCGTGCCGGATCATGAGGAACGAACGGAGATGGATCGATGTCGCGGATGAGCGAAGACGGGGCATGAGTCAGGTCGCAGGGAATTTCAAGGTGGCCTTCTTCGTAAAGCGGGAAGGTCTTTTCAAGTCGGCGCTGGTGGACAAGCACCTGAAGATCGATTTGACCGATCACCAAGTCGCCGCTTGAGCCATTGCTCTCATTGAGGATCTTTCCCCGTTCGACGATCAACGCGTCGGCGAGATAGACGGAATCGGTCGTCGATTCCCCCTCTCCGCTGTTCGCTTGGACGAGGGCGCACGTGTTGGCAGTCGTAAAGCCTTGGGCGAGAAGCCGGCGTTTGGTGGAGCGGCCGATCAGCTCCGCTTCGCTGATCGACGATGCGACCACCGTGGCTCCGCTCGGTGTCTCAAGATTATCGATTGCAAGAACGAAATGGGGAATCGCAGGCGGTGCGATGTGAATACCGTTGCCGAAATAGGTATATGCATCAAACAGCTCGACGGTGAGCGGCTCACCCTCGTAGGAAGCGAAGACGCCGCCTGCATGTTTGGGCGCCACGGCGAGGATTTGTCCGCCATAGGCGACGATCGAAGCGTTATAGATGCCGGATCCAAGGGTGACGGGAGCTCCGAAAACGACGATCATCTCATAATCGGATGAAGAGCGGACGATCTCTTTTACCGCATCATCACTCGCATCGAGGAGGGTCTGGGAGTAGAAGAAATCTCCACATGTCGACCCGGTGGTACAAAGTTCGGGCAATACGAGGAGACAGACACCTTGTTTTGCCGCTTCTTCAATTCCAGCGATGATCTCTTTGCTGTTGAATGAAGGATCTGCAACCTTGAGCCTGGGCGAAAGCGCCGCAACCGTAATCAATCCGTCAATCATCATCGACCTCCTGTCCTCATGCTCAGTGTACCGTCCAAGAACAGTGGTGAGCAAGAGGCGGTTGTGTGGTATTCTGACGCTATGGCAGTGATAACAATTGATAACGTCTCCAAGCGATTCGGAAAGACTCAAGCGCTTGACGGGGTAACCTTGGCAATCAAAAAAAACACGATTCACGGTTTTCTCGGCCCCAACGGAGCGGGAAAGACCACGTTGATTCGAATCCTCCTTGGAATCATTCGCCCCACCCGAGGGGAGGCATCGATCTTCGGTCTCGATGTATATAAGGATCGAATCCCCATTCATGCCAGGCTGGCATACGTACCCGGGGAAGTGAATCTATGGCCGAATTTCACCGGCGGCGAGGTCATCGATCTCCTAGTCGGCAAAGAGCGCCTTGATCGCAAACGGATCGATTACTACCTCGATCTGTTTGAGCTAGACCCCTCGAAAAAGTGCAAGACCTACTCCAAGGGGAATCGGCAGAAAGTCGCCTTGGTGGCGGCGTTCGCCTCCCCCGCCGAGGTGTTCATTCTTGATGAGCCGACCAGCGGGCTGGACCCTCTGATGGAACAACGTTTCCAACAGGCGGTCAAGGCGAAGCACGGCGAGGGAAATACGATCTTTCTCTCTTCGCACATCCTCAGCGAAGTACAGCGGATCGCGACCGCGGTCTCCATCATCAAAAAAGGCCGCATCGAAGAAACGCTCCCAATCGATGAGCATTCAAACCTCGAGCAGTTCTTCTATGAGAGCGACGGGGTATGAACAGATATCTCCTCTTCATCACCCGGCGGGAACGCATCGACACCCCTCTATGGATTCTCTCGATCTTTTCCTCGCTTCTTTTTTTTACCGTCCTGTACCCCACCCTGATCCCGACGGCCGAAGAAGCGTTGGCTCTCGCCCGCACGATGCAGAACCCCGCGATGGTGGCGATGATGGGACCGATCTATGGCATCGATGCGATCAGCCAGGCGATCGTGATGAGTCAGGAGACCCTCTTGTGGTATCTCATTGCGGTCGCGGTGATGAATATCTTCCTCGTCACCCGACATACCCGCACCGACGAAGAGCTCGGCCGAGTGGAACTGCTCCTTGCCCGACCGATCGCTTCGAAAACTCCGACGATCGCCCCGATTCTCTTCGCCCTCATCGTCAACATCATCATTGCGCTCCTCGGCACCGGCGGATTGCTTATCGTCAATCTTGAGGGAACTACCCTCTGTGGCGCGCTTGCCTTCGGAGCGGCGATGGGAGTCGTCGGATTCTTCTTTGCAGCCCTTACCCTGCTGCTCGCCCAGCTGTTCG
>JAAYQW010000040.1 GCA_012519115.1 Spirochaetales bacterium | reverse complement strand
GGACTTGCCGCTAAATCCAGCAAATCTCGTATGTAGAGTTCAGAGGTAATGCTTCCGGAACAGGCAACCAGAAGCAGAACGATTCCGATTGCTACGATACCTGCCTTCTTTTTCATGGACTCCTCCCCAACATGGCTTATTAAAAATAGAATAGCACACATCGCTATGTTTTTGGTGTCTATTTTACAGACTCTTAATAGACATAATACTCAACAACCTACTCCATACACATATTCGACATCTTGCGTTTTCGAGATTGTTACCTTTTTGCGTAGAAAGCATATATTTTATTACAACTGCCTTCCAAGCGGAAGGTCAGAGATTCGAGACCTTTTGTCGTGAAAACCCCCTTTTTCTTGACAAGAAAGCTTTTATTATTTATATATAAAAGAACGAGTTACAAAACATCTGGCAAAGATGCCCCCTCTATCTTGACAAAAGGGGGTGGATATTTGATATTCGTGGTACACACATAGATAAAATGGTAAGGCAGGGAATGAAAGAGATTGAAAGGTGTTGAAGTTACGGTTGATCGGGTAACCCGGTCGTATGGTGATTTCAAGGCGCTCGACGATGTGAGTGTCACCATCAAGCGAGGAGAGTTTTTCTCTCTTCTAGGTCCCTCGGGGTGCGGTAAGACCACCCTATTGAGGATTATCGCCGGGTTTGATTACCCGGATCAGGGAAGCGTGTTATTTGACAACAAAGACATCCTCCCGATTCCCCCGGACAAGCGGCAGTCCAATACGATTTTTCAGACATACGCGCTGTTTCCTCACTTGACGGTATATGAAAATATCGCTTTTCCGTTGCGCCTGCGCAAACTTGGAAAAGAAGAGATCGACAAGCGGGTAAAGCATTACGTTCACATGGTCCAGTTGGATGATCATCTCTATAAGAAACCCTCGATGCTCAGCGGCGGACAGAAGCAGCGCGTCGCGATCGCCCGGGCATTGATCAATGAACCGAGCGTCCTGCTGCTCGACGAGCCGCTTTCCGCTCTTGATGCGAAGCTGAGGCAGAACCTCCTCGTCGAACTGGATGACATCCACGATAAAGTCGGAATCACCTTCATCTATGTTACCCACGACCAGAGTGAAGCGCTCGGTGTCAGCGACCGCATCGCGGTGATGGACAAAGGGAAGATTCTTCAGATCGGCTCCCCCTATGAAATCTACGAAGCGCCCGCAACCCGCTTTGTCGCGCAGTTCATCGGCGAAACCAATATTTTCAGCTGCACGGTTCTTTCATGCGAGCCCTTCGAAAATGAGTATATGATCGTAGTCGACGTCCCTGCTTTGGGCACCACGATCAACGTGCCCGATCTCGAGCCGCAGGAAGTCGGTTCGAAATTCGATTTCACCGTTCGACCTGAGAAGATCCGTGTAACGCTCAATCCGCCGCGCTCGACCGCCGCGGGATTGAACGTCTTCAAAGGAGTTGTCGAAGAGCCGGTATATTCCGGATTCCAATCGAAGTACTATGTAAGGCTGGACGATATTCCCACCGCCCCCTTGATGAAAGCGTTCAAGCAGCACACGGCATTTTTGGAGGATGGGCCGGATATCGAATGGAAAGATTCCGTCTATCTGAGCTGGACCGCGGTTGACGGATATCTGGTAAAGGATGTCGATCAATGAAGAAGAAGGTATTGAAACCCGCCAAGCGCGAGCAGCTTTTAGGAATGCTGTACAGTTTTCCGATGGGCATCTGGTTTACCGTCTTCTTTACCGTCCCGCTAGCAATCATCATCCTCTACTCTTTCATGAAGCGTGGCCTCTATGGCGGAGTGGAATACTCCTTCACGCTCGAAGCGTACAAGCAGATGATCAACCCCTCCTTCGCGAAGGTGCTGGTCCGGACGCTGTGGATCAGCGCGTTCTCGACGATTCTGTGTGTCCTGATCGCCATACCGGTCGGATATGCGATGGCCAAAAGCAAACACCAGACCCTCCTGCTCTTCTTGATCATCATTCCGTTCTGGACGAACAGCTTGATTCGGATCTATGCGTGGATCAGCATTCTCTCTACGGAAGGATTTTTGAACTCCCTCCTGATCCGCCTCGGCATCGTGAAGGAAGGACTTCACCTCATCTACAACAACGGCAGCGTGATCTTGGTTCTGGTATACATGTATCTTCCCTTTGCAATCCTCCCGCTCTTCACCACGATCGATAAATTCGACTTCTTCCTCCTCGATGCCGCCCGGGATCTCGGAGCCACGAAGCTGGAATCAATCGTCAAGGTGATGTTCCCCAATATCAAAAGCGGACTCTCCACTGCGTTCATCTTCACTTTCATTCCGATCTTCGGAGCATATACCGTGCCCTTGCTCGTTGGCGGCAAGGATTCGACGATGATCGGCAACATCATCGTCGACCAGGTCTCGAAGACGCGAAACTGGCCTTTGGCAAGCGCATTTTCGATGATTCTCACCATCGCCTCGCTGATCGGAGTGTTCTGGATGCTCGCCTCGGCTCAAAGGGAAGCGGCTGCTAAAAACAAGAATACACCTCAAGCGTACGAGCAGAAGGTCAGAGCCCATCACAGGAGGGGCAAGCGATGAATTATCATTCCTACTCCAAGAAAAAACGGGCTTCTTTTTCCGACACGATGCTGGTCCTGACGATTCTCTTTCTCTTCGTTCCGCTCTTTGTGGTCACGTTCTTTTCCTTCAACTCGGCAAAGGGGATGCAGTGGGAGCATGCTTCGCTTATCTGGTACAAAACTCTGATCTTCGACAGCCCCTCCCTGTGGCTCGCCTTTAAGAACTCGATCATCATCGCTTTGACCAGCAGCATCACCGCCACCGTCCTCGGGTCGCTGGCGGCGATCGGAATCACCTGGTACCGCTTCAAGGGTCGTTCATATATCACGACGATCAGCTACCTGCCGATGGTATTGCCCGAAGTGATCATCGGTATCTCGATGCTGATCTTCTTCTCCTCGGTGAAAATCAAATTGGGGATGTTCACGATCTTCGTCGCCCACGCGACGTTCAACCTGCCGTTCGTCTTCATGATGGTTCAAGCCCGACTTGATGAATTCGATTACTCGACGATCGAAGCGGCCCGGGATCTGGGAGCGAATGAACGCCAGGCGTTGATGAAGGTCGTCGTTCCGGCGATCATGCCGGCGATTCTCTCCAGTTTTCTGATGTGTACAACGATGAGCCTGGAAGACTTCGTCATCACGTTCTTCGTTTCAGGGCCGGGTTCCGGAACCTTGCCGTTGTACGTCTATTCGATGATCCGATATGGAGTATCTCCGGTAATCAACGCGCTGAGTTTCGTGATGATTCTCGGTACGATGCTCATCGCCTTTACGTTCCGCCGTTTCTTAAAGACCGCAGCCGCCAGTACATGACGCTGCTCTCGACCTATGGAGGTTTACACCATGAAACACATTCGTCTTATCTTGATCGTTCTGCTTGCCGGACTTCTTGGCTTCACCCTGATTTCCTGTAATCGTGCAAGCAAGAGTGCCGAAAAACTCTACTTGTACAACTGGACCTATTATACTCCCGATGAACTTGTCGCAAAGTTCAAAAAGGAAACGGGAATCGAGATCATCATCGACAACTTCGCTTCCAATGAAGAGATGTTCGCCAAAGTGATGGCCGGCGGCGCCGAAGGATATGACATCATCTTCCCCTCCAGCGACTATACCTCGATCATGATCAACCATGGGTTGGTTCAAGAGCTCGACCACTCTCTGCTGCCAAACCTCAAATACGTCTCTCCAACCGTAACCGAGAAAGCGGATTATGATCCCGACCTCAAATACCACGTCCCCTATTTCATGGGTTCCAGCGGAATTGCCGTCAACACCGCCCGTGTTCCCTTTGAATACGAGCGCACCTGGGCCATCTTCGCCGATCAGCGCATGGCGGGAAGAATGACCTTTCTGGATGATATGCGCGAGGTGATGGGAGCGGCGTTGAAGCACCTCGGGTACAGCGGAAATACCACCGATGAACGTGAATTGGATGAAGCTACCGCTCTGATCATCAACGAGTGGAAACCGAACATCATCAAATTCGACTCCGAGTCCTTTGGAAAGGCGTTCAGCCGCGGAGAGTTCTGGGTTGTTCATTCCTATCCGGAAAACGTCTTCGCCGAATTGCCTGCCGACATGTGGGACAGCGTCGATTTCTTCATTCCCCCCGAGGGCGGCATGATGTATATCGACAACATGGTCATTCCCAATGGGGCGAAAAACGTGAAAAATGCGCACAAGTTCATGAACTTCATCCATGACCCGAAAAACTACGCGATCTTCCTCGATGAGTTTGATTTCCCGCCGACGACGAACACGGGTGCTGAAAGGTACATGAAGAACGATGCCTTTTTCTTCACCGACAAAGACTTGGTCAACAGCGACCTCAATGATGACCTCGGTGAGTACTTGGATCTCTACAATGCCCGATGGCAGAAGATCAGATATGAGCATTAGCATGTGAATTCCGCATGCCATTAATCCTCGTATACCCTTAAGATCGCTCTTAGGGGTATTTTTCTTCTGTGCAGTTGACAGACACCGCACCAAGTGGGTAGACTCTCCGTAATTCGGGCAGGTCGCTCGGGTATCTTCTTGGAGGAGGCACATCATGATGCGAAGCAACAACAATGACAGTTCAGACCCCTGCATGTGCCGCATGGCATTGTAACCAATCTCCAAGGAGCTTTCCATGAAACATCACACACATCCTCGTTGCGGCTCTACTGCCGATCACATGTGACTTCCTTCTGTATTTTTCACCACTACATCAAAGAAGGAAGAACATATGAACAACCACCATTTTGAAACAAAAGCCCTGCATGTAGGCCAAGAACAACCGGAATCGGCAACCGGCTCGCGGGCGGTGCCGATCTACCAGAGCACCTCGTTCGTCTTTGACGACTGTGCCGATGCCGAGGCGCGCTTTGCGCTCAAACGTTCCGGACACATCTATACCCGACTGAACAATCCGACCCAGGACGCGTTTGAGGCGCGGATCGCGGCACTGGAGGGCGGCGTCGGAGCGCTGGCGGTCGCCAGCGGAATGGCGGCGATCAATTACGCGATATTGGCGCTGGCGAAACAGGGCGACCACATCGTCTCGGCAAAGACGATCTACGGCGGAACCTACAACCTCTTCGCCCATACCCTCGCCGAGTGGGGAATCACCACGACGTTCGTCGATCCTTGTGATCTCAAGGAAGTTACCGAGGCGATTGGGGAAAACACCAAAGTGCTCTTCATCGAAACGATCGGCAATCCCAATGCGACGCTCTGTGATATCGAGGCGTTGGCTGAAATAGCCCATGAACATAGGATTCCGCTCATCGTCGACAACACGTTCGCATCCCCGTACCTGCTCCGACCGATTGAACACGGAGCGGATATCGTGGTCCATTCGGCGACGAAGTTCCTCGGCGGCCATGGGACCTCCTTGGGCGGAGTCATCGTCGACGGAGGCGCGTTCGATTGGAAAGCAAGCGGTAAATTCCCTTCCCTGATAGAGCCCAACCCCTCCTATCACGGCTTCTCATTCACCGAACAAGCGGGAAACGCGGCGTACATCACCAAGATCCGAACCCTCCTGCTTCGGGATACCGGTTCGGCGATCGCCCCTTTGAACGCCTGGCTCTTCCTTCTTGGACTGGAGACGCTGGCCCTTCGGGTTCAACGCCACAGCGAGAACACCGCCAAGGTGATCGCCTATCTGCAGAATCATCCGAAAGTCCGGAAGATCAATCATCCAAGCATCCCCACCCATCCTCAGCACCACCTCTATCAGCGCTACTTCCCCGGCGGCGGAGTTTCAATCTTTACGATCGAACTGAAGGGCGGAGGGGAAAAGGCCCGCTCGTTCATCGATTCGCTGAAGCTGTTCAGTCTGCTGGCGAACGTGGCCGATATGAAGAGCCTTGTGATCCATCCCGCCTCGACGACTCACGCCCAGCTCAACGAGGCGGAAAAAGAGGAGCAGGGAATCACCGAAAGCACGATTCGTCTATCGATCGGATGCGAACACGCCGATGACATCATCAGCGATCTCGAACAAGCGTTAGGGGGTGTGTGATGCCGGTAAAAGTAACCTACCCCATCGATGCGAACTCCTCGTTCTTCTTCATGGATGAAGAGCGGGCGCGAACTCAGGATATCCGCCCCCTCAAAGTCCTCATTCTCAATCTGATGCCCAACAAATCGGTAACGGAGCAGCAGCTCCTTCGGCTCTTGGGAAACACAGCGCTTCAAGTCGAGGTGAGTTTTTTGACGACGGCGACCTACCAATCGAAAAACACCCCGAAATCCTATCTCAAGACGTTCTATCAAACCTTCGATCAGATCAAATACCTGCGATATGACGCCTTGATGATCACCGGCAGTCCCGTCGAACATATGGCCTTTGAAGATGTAACCTACTGGGCGGAGCTGGTTGAAATCCTTGATTGGGCGAATGAGAACGTATTCTCCTCGTACTTCATCTGCTGGGCCGCCCAAGCGGCTCTGTATCACTACTACGGCATCGGCAAACAACCCCTTGATAAAAAGCTCAGCGGGGTGTACCGCCATCGGGTGGTGGAACCTGCCCACACCCTGATTCGCGGCTTCGACGATCTCTTCTGGGCGCCGCACAGCAGACACACGTCGATTGACGAAGAAGCGATTGAAAGAGAGGAAGATCTGGTCGTGCTCGCCGAAAGCGAAGAGGCGGGAACGTACCTCTTGGTCGGCAGCGGAGGACGACGGGTTTTCGTCACCGGACACGGCGAGTATGATGCGCTTACCCTCGATGACGAGTACAAACGGGACACCCGGGCGGGGCTTTCAGTGGAGAAACCGAAGAACTATTATGAAGGCGGTTCCGTCACCGTACGGTGGCGGGCCCACGCCAACCTGCTCGTCTCGAATTGGCTGAACTACCACGTCTACCAGACGACCCCGTATGATCTTGCTCAACTGAGCAGACAGGACCTGCAAAGCTGAGTGACCTCCGTTTTAAGAGCCTCCAATTGACTGTCGGGAAGGAAGGAAAACTCCTCAACCACCCCGGCAGCCCAATTGATCGAATATGCGAGGGCGAGCGTTCTTATTCCTACCTCTAAAAGCACCGTCACTTCACTTGCAAGGGTCATCCCGACGATTGAGAAGCCGACACGTTTGAAGAAAGCGATCTCCGCCTTCGTCTCCAGGCGAGGTCCGTTGGTCGTAACGTAGACACCGGCATCCGCAAGCGTGGGTTTCAAGGCGAGCATCCGCTTTTTCAGTTCTTCGTCAAACGGCTTATTGACTTCGATGTGAGTGACCGGCCTATCAAAGAGGGTATGCTCTTGGCTTCGACCCGTGAAGTCGACGAAATCTCTGACGATACCGACTTCTCCCGGCTCAAGCGTGTTATCGATCGATCCGACCGCATAAATCGCGATCGCTTCGACCACCCCGATCTGCTTGAGGGCCAAGGCGTGGGCGCGATAGTTGATCCTATGAGGCGGAACGCCGTGGGAAGCTCCGTGGCGGGGAAGAAAGACCAATCCCTCATCCTCCCCTTGGCCGAGGAAAAGTTCGACTCCTCCATAGGGGGTCTCGACGAACTGCTTTTTCAAGGACAATCCTTCAAGCCGGTCAAAGCCGGTTCCTCCGATAATCGCTTTCATCTTCCATGCTCCTCCACTTCACTGGGTTTGAGAATTCCTTTCTGGGTGATAATCCGAGTGACCAATTCCGGGTCGACGATATCAAACGCCGGATAGACTCCTTCAATCGTATCAAACGTTGTTCGCATCCCCATGCATTGAGTTACTTCCTTCGGATCGCGCATTTCAATCGTGACATCCGCCCGTGTCTTCTTGTTTGGGTCGGGGCTGATCGCAAGGGCATAGTAAGGAATCCCGTAGCGGGAACACGCCAGCGCATTCGCCAGCGTGCCGATCTTGTTGACCACCGTCCCGTCCCGGCACACCAGATCCGCCGCAGTCATATAGACTTGAACCTCTCCGGCAGCGATCATCGTCGGTCCCATGCCATCGGTAATGATCTTAAGCGGTATTCCCGCCTCCTCCAATGAAGGAGCGGCAAGTCGACTTCCTTGCAGATACGGTCTTGTTTCACTGACCAGCACTCGGACATGCTTTCCCGCCTGTTTCGCATAGAGCAGGGAAAGCAGGAACGTGTGTTCCGCAAAACAGGTGGTGAGGATCCGATCACCGTCATTGATCAACGTCGAACCGAGCTTTCCGATTTGATGATATATTCCTGCAAAACGATCGAGGATCATGCGGACGGTCTCTTCCACCACCTTCGACGGAGATTCATCATTCCTCTTCTCCACTTCTGCAATCACCTCGTCCAGGGCGCGGGCCATCGTCGTATTGGTCGGGCGGGCATCGGAAAGGAGACGGGCGACTCTTCTAAGATGCTGAATCTGCTCAAAAAGCGAAAGCCGTTCATGGTTCCGGGCTTCCATGATCATCGTTTTCAGAGCGGCCTCCAAGGGTCCGCCGCCTTGGGTGACCATCTCTTTGAAGGCGGTTGCTACCTCTTCGGCGCTTCGGCAGGGGACTTCAACCCGTTCAAATGGATACCGCCTCCGATCGAGAATAAAGAGGCACTCTTCCTGTAGACGGCATACTCCATCTTCGGTCAGAAGAAACGGCAGGTGGATCATGGAAAAAGCGTAGCATAGGTGAAGTTTTGTGGCAATCTTGTGAAGGTAGATTGACGTAGAGCCTTAACGTTCGTACATTAAAGGGACCCTGGCAGAAGCCATGAGATTTCATGAGGATTGGATATGTATAAAAAACAATTAAGAGTCACGATACTTGTGCTGCTGATTTTCAGCATCGTTTCCGGATCGTTATTTGCCGCCGGCAAAAAAGAAGCCGCCCCGAACTCATTCCTTGTCCGTGTAATGAATGTCTTGTCCCTTGAGGGAACACCGGCATTTTCCGTGAAAGATGATGACGGATTTGAGCAGCTGCTGCATGCCGGAATCTTCACCGATACTAATTTTCCGCTTGCGGACATCACCGTCGGTGACTACATTGAAGTCGTAGTCGACAACTCGATCATTCATTCCATGCGGTATGTGAACCCGATCATCAAAGAGAATCGAATTCCTCTTTCAAGCGCAATGGATGAGATGAGCCTGGAAGATCGCTTCAGCTATACATACGGCTACCAGCTGATGCAGATGTTCGCCCAGCAAGGACTCTTCCTCGATCCGAACTACTGGGCTCGGGGAAGCATCGACGGAATACATGATATGACCAACCCCGACTCCATCGGATTCTATGAGTTCACCTACCTCTTCGATGTCATCAACCAATTCCAATCGGAGATCTGGGAAGCCGGAACTGCGCCCACCTCCTACCCCGATGTGATGAGTCTGAAGGAAGTAGCGAACCTTACCGCCGATGACGATCTTCTCAAGAAGTTCAGTTATACGTATGGTTATCTCTTGGTGTCCGATTTGCTCAACCTGAATCTTGATGCAAACTCCGAATTGTACGCTCAGGGAGGATTGGACTTTGCCGGCGCCGCCACTCCGATGCTTGATGAGTTTGCGATGCAAATGACCTTCTATGAGTATCAGATGATCCTGGAGGAGCAGTATCAAGCGGAGATGGCGGTTCTCGCCCAGCGCAACCTTGAAGAAGCTGAATCGTTCCTGGCGATGAACGCAAACAAAGAGGGTGTCGTAACGACGGAAACCGGCTTGCAGTATACGATTCTTGAGGAAGGTTCGGGACCGAAGCCCACTCTGGAAGATCAGGTGGAAGTCCACTACACCCTGTATCTGATCAACGGTCAGATTCTCGAATCCTCGAAAGATTCCGGTCAAAGCGTCCACTTTTCGACGAGCAACCTGATCGAAGGGTTCACCGAAGCGCTGCTTGCGATGAACGTCGGTTCGAAAGTTCGAACGTGGATCCACCCCGCTCTCGGATACGGCGAATATGGCAGCCAGGCCATCGAGCCGAACACGCTGCTGATCTTTGAAATCGAGTTGCTTGGAATTGATGAATGACAGACACGGCGCATTATCTGCTTGAGGACCGAAGGAGATCTCTTCGGTCCTTTCTTCGTTTACGGTAAAAAGAACATCACCCGTCGAACGATGTTTTCCTGAGAATACGTTTGTCCGCTCTTGTAACGTTCATGTTTTCGAAGGTATATGAAGCGCCCCTCCGTAAACACGGTGGAAAGAAAGACCTCTTTTCCTTCCGAGATGGAGAAGAGCTCCTCGCCTTCAAGAAGAACGAGCAGGCAGTTCTCCTTGGCAACAGCCTCGCTCCCCTCTTCGGTCGTCCGGTATGCAGCGACTTGGTAGCGAACCGAATCGACGAAATGCTCGCCGTCGGAATCGTCGTACGGCAGGGAGCGATCGAGGATGTCGATCACCCGCTGCCACGACGGATGAGTGTCTCGGTACCATTCAAGGCGATCCAGGAGATCGATCAGCATCAGAGAGCTTTCGACTTCTGCCACTCCTCATCAAAGTGGATGATCTGGAGCGCACTGCCCTCAATTCCCAACTTGGCGGAATTGATCGAGAGGTCGTAGGTTCGACAGCGCCCCCATTTTCGGTCGCTGTAGTAATTGTAGAAGTTCGCCCGCTGTTTATCCGTTTTGATGCAGATATCTTCCGCTTTGTTCGCCGGAGCTTCATACATCGTGATCGCTCGTTCGACTCGATAGGCCAGATCGGCGTGAATGAAGATGTTCAAGGTGTTTTCCATATCGCGAAGGATATAGTCGGCACATCGTCCTACAATGACACACGGCCCCTCGCCGGCAAGGCGCTTGATCGTTTTTGACTGGATCAGGAAGAGCTGGTCATTAAGCGGCATCTCGGTAACTCCGAGAGCTCCGCTGGCCATCGGATAATTGCCCATCACCAAAGAGTAGAAGATGCTGCTTGTCGCTTTTTCATCAGCATTCGAGAAGAGCGATTCGCTCAGGCCGCTTTCCCGAGCGCTGATAGCAATCAGTTCTTTATCGTAGAAAGGAATGTCGAGCTCTTTCGCTACTCTTCTTCCGATCTCGGTCCCTCCGCTTCCATATTGTCGACCGATGGTAAATACGGTATTGGTACTCATACGCTAAGCTCCTTATCTGCCAGAAGTATACCATATCATCCTGAAAAGAAGATACAACTGCTTACCAATGCAATCCAATCTTTCTGCGTTCCGCATAAAAAAGATGTTGCTGCGCTATTCCCCCATACGGAGAAAAGAAGGAGGGATCCTCCTCGGGATAGTATTCGGAAAGAATCCGCCGCGTCCATGTATCGAGGGGAAAGATATCCTTCCGTCCGTAGGCGAAGAGGAGAATGCAGGAAGCGACTTTCGGACCGATTCCATGAATCTGCTGCAATGCCCGAAGGGCTTCTTCATCTTCTTGGTCTTCAACCCTCGCCAATAGTTCGACATTTCGTGCCGCACCAAGGAGATACTCTGCCCGATATCCGAAGCCGAGAGCCCGCAACCTGTCCTCAGTGCTCCCGGATAGGAGCTCATTTGCGGTTGGAAGCGCATGATGATTCGGGGCAACCTCTTTTCCATAGGTCGCTCTCAAAGCATTCAACAGGTTCCGGATCCGCCTGATCGTATTGTTCTGACTGGTGATGAAGCTCAGCGTCGTCTCCCAGGGATCCTGATTGAGAATGTGAATCGACCGATGGGAGTTCAGCAATGCACCGAGAGCAGGATCGAGCGCGGCAAGGTGGGTTTCAGCTTCCTCGTAGGGATACTCGAGATCGAAATAGTGACGCAGGAATGGATCCGAGACGATCTTTGAAAAGGGCTCGTTCACATCAAGCGTAACCAGGCGATGATTAATGACACCCCGATAGGATGATTCGTCTTTTTGCCAAACGAACGTCTGCCCGCAAAAGAGCGTCGCTTCAAGATTGAACATGAGCAATCGTAGCAAAAGGAAAAAGATGGTGCAACCTTCAAATCCTCTTCCAAAATTCGTAATAGCTCGGTATCTTTGATTATGGAAAGGGAATCATCTTGAGTGCCGGTCTTTGTTCGGCTGTCAGCACTCTCGATCAAGATTCCCTTTTCCATATCCGGCAACGGATCGCCATAGAACCATTGCCTTGTTCGAAAAACCAAAATCAACGCAGAGGTATATTTCCCTCCATCCATCAGCCGTATCATTGTATTTTCAGGTTTTACTGTATATACTGGTTTCACCACCGTGATGAAAGGGGTGTATTTAATGAAAGCTGTTTTCACAAAGTATGTCAAGGAGTTTGAGCAACTCAAAATCTGCCTGTCCAAAATCCCTGTAATCGACCGATGCGACCATCTCAGTGACAAGAAAAAGGGATTCCTCGCGTATCTTGTCTTCAAGGATGCTTCTACGGTGAACCTTGATGTGACCGTCCTGAGCAGGGTGTATCCCTCCATTATCGCTGAAGTCGCCTATCGGCAACAGCATGAAGACCACGACCTTGCAAAAGGATATCCTGTGATCATTGCTCCCTACATCTCCGAAGAATCGGCAAAACACTGTGAGCGGCTTGGCTTCGGGTACCTTGACATGTCGGGGAACTGCAGGTTGCAGATCCGCTCCATCTACATCAACGACCAAGGACACCCGAATATGTTTGTCAAGAAACGCAAGGCAAAAACCATATTCGATCCTTCCTCGAACGTATCGTCCCTGATTCTTAGGGAAATCATGCGCGATGTAACACGCCGATGGAAACTGAGCTTTCTAGCAGAAACGCTGCAATGCAGCATTGGACAGGTCTTCAAGGTGAAGGATTATCTCTGCGAGCAACTCTGGGCTAGGATGTCCCCGGATGGATTGCACATCCTGAAGCCGAAAGCCATCATGTCGGCTTGGAGTGAGGCATATGCAGAGAAGGCCCCGTCGTTCGAGGTGCGGGATTGTTATACCCTTTTATCGGTGCCGGAGTTTGAAGACAAGATCCGTCAGATCAGATCCGATTCCGGAATCGACTGTTACCTCACCGGTTTTGCAGGAGGGGTGAGATATGCGCCTGTGGTTCGGTACAACACGATCCATCTATTGATAAGGGAAAGGAATCTCAGTGGCTTTTTGGAGGCTTCCGGATGCAAGCAGGTTGACTCCGGTGCAAATGTACAGATCCATCTGCTTTCAAGCGATGAGCTACTTTATGACGCAGGGGTAATAAAGAACCAGCTGGTAGCCTCTCCGGTACAAGTGTATCTGGACTGCATGCGGCTGAAAGGTCGTGGAGAGGAGATAGCCGAAGCCATCTTGTCAAAGGAGATAGTGAAATGATCAAGGATGAGGAACTGCAAAGCAGTATCGATTATTCCGGGGGACAGAGGGAGGCCGCCCACAGGGTATTGGTCGAATTGTGTTCTCTTTTTTCACAATACCAGGATGATATCCGCATCATCGGCGGATGGGTTCCCGATTTGTTGTACCCGGACCGGGGGCATGTGGGGAGTGTCGATGTCGATATATTGATCAACCATCTGACATTGCAGGACGTAGGTTACCAGACCATGGCACGAATCCTTTCGATGAACGGATATAGGAAACATCCTGTTAAATACTTCTCCTTCATCAGAGAGGTGAAGATAAACGGCGTGCTATTTGATGTCGACGTGGATATCCTTGCAGGCATGTATGATGGGACAAAAAGGGAAAAGCGTAGCCAACATGTCCAAGGAATGAAAGCTTTGAAAGCAACCGGAGGTGATTTTGCTTTCAAGTTAGAACCTCAGCGAATTTCATTGGAAGCACCGCGACCTGATGGAGCAATCGATATTGCCAAGGTTAACGTTGTCGCTCTCGTCCCATATTTTGTCATGAAAACTGCGGCCATGGGGAGAGGCAAGGCAAAGGATGCCTACGATCTCTATTTTCTGATCAAAAACTATCCGGGTGGTGTCAAGCAACTGGCGCTTGAATTCTCCGACTTCTCCAAAACACCTTTAGTTTGTGAAATGAAAGCAAAACTCTCGGAGAAATTTGCTTCAGTCGATCATGCCGGCCCTGTTGATGTTGCAAACTTCATGAATTTGTCGAATGAACAGGAGATTAGTATGCTACGCCGGGACGCCTATGAACAAATCAGGACTTTGCTTTCGTTAATTTGAATGCCTCACCCCATATCCTTGAAGCAGTTCATGAATTTCCACTCGTGTTTGTGCCAAGAAATCAGAATCTCACTCACTTGATTTTCTGGTTTCACCACCGTGATGAAAGGGGTGTATTTAATGAAAACTGCTTGTCAATAGGTCTGCAAAACGCTTTGACAGGTTCAACGAATGCCACCCGACATCTTCTGTGTACGAGGTATAACCAAAAATGCTTGATGATGGTATCATTTGATACTATCATTGATGTATGAAACCACCATATGAAATTACAAGCAGAATACTCTCATTGTATGGGGAAATAACGGAAGCGCTCGGTATTTGCAAAAGCCTTTTATTGATTAAACCGAAAGCGAAGCTTCAAAGAGAAAACCGAATAAAAACGATCCATTCCTCACTGACAATCGAAGGCAATACACTTGATATGGAGCATGTAAGCGCACTCATTGAAGACACACGTATCGGCGGTCCCTCAAAAGATGTTCTTGAAGTGCAGAACGCCATTAAAGCCTATGACCGGTTAAGCGATTATAATCCCCAAAAAATAAAAGATTTCTTAAAAGCACATTCCGTATTGATGAATGGACTGGTCGATAATCCCGGTGCGTTCAGGAAATCACAAGTGGGAATAGTAAAAGGAAGACGAGTCTCCCACATCGCACCCGGATTTGATATGGTTCCCAGCCTGATGAACAATCTGTTTGACTATTTGAAAGAAGATACCGATCCGGAAATCATCAAAAGCTGTGTATTCCATTATGAAATAGAATTCATCCATCCATTTGAAGACGGAAACGGTCGGATGGGCAGATACTGGCAAACACGATTATTGATGAACGTACACCCGGTCTTCGAATTCGTTCCTATTGAAAAGGTCATAAAAGACAATCAGGAAGAATACTATAAAGCATTGGAAGCATCCGATACATCCGGTTCTTCAACACGTCTTATCGAGTTCATGCTTGATGTCATCAACACATCACTACGAGAAACGATAGCGGAACCGACGCCATCAATATCGGATTATTCAAAGCGTACCGAATTCGCATTATCTCAATTACATGACTGGTTCGATCGGAAAGACTACCTGAACATCTGCAAAGGTATTTCGACCGCAACCGCAAGCAGGGATCTGAAGCAATTGCTGCAAGATGGTAAACTGGAATCCTCCGGTTCCGGACGAATGACGAAATATCGGAAAAAGCGACGTGAAGGCTGAACGGAAAAACCTGTTGGGAATTCCTTCATCTCCCGAGGAACCCTACTGTTGTTCAAACAACCAGGTGGAAAGATACCGTTCACCGGTATCGGGAAAGACCACCACGATCGTCTTGCCCCTGTATTCCGGTTTTTTCGCATATTCAAGGGCTGCGGCCAATGCTGCTCCGCTGGAAATGCCGCAGAGGATGCCTTCCATCTTTGCCGCATTTCTTGCAGCGTCGGCGGCGTCCTGATCGCTTACCGCATACACTTCGTCATATATCGAAGTATCGAGGGTATCGGGTATGAACCCGGCTCCGATGCCCTGAATCCCATGAGGACCGCTCTGTCCGGTGGAAAGAACCGCACTGCCCTCAGGCTCGACGGCGACGATTTTCAGCTTAGAATTCCGTTCCTTCAGATAGCGGCCTGTCCCGGTGAGGGTGCCGCCGGTGCCGACGGCGCTGATGAAAAGATCGACCGCTCCGTTTGTGGCATCCCAGATCTCCGGTCCCGTCGTCTTATAGTGGATGGCCGGGTTGTCCCGGTTTTCAAACTGGGAGGGAATGAAGGAGTGTTCCAGGGATGCGGCGATCTCATTGGCTTTGGCGATCGCTCCCTTCATTCCAAGCGCTCCGTCGGTCAGCACCAGTTCCGCTCCGAGCGCTGATAGAAGTTTTCTTCGCTCGATGCTCATCGTTTCCGGCATCGTGATGATCAATCGATATCCTTTCACCGCCGCCACCATCGCCAACCCCAAGCCGGTGTTTCCGCTGGTCGGCTCGATGATCACGCTGTCGCTTTTCAATTCGCCTCGTTTCTCCGCCCCTTCGATCATCGCAAGGGCGGTTCGGTCTTTGACGCTTGAAAGAGGGTTGAACGCCTCGAGTTTCGCATAGATGACCGCTCCTCCCTCATTGATGCGGTTGAGTCGGACCAACGGAGTGTTGCCTATTGTTTGAGTGATATCGTCGTAACGCGCAGCGGTCATGGAAACCTCCTCTTATGATTCATGACAGTCTGTAGAAGAGAAAAGAAGCCAACATCTAGGTTTCGTCGCTGAAGCAATCGGCTTGAAGCACATCGGCCAAGTTCAACGTACCGAACGCGGTCCGAACGTTTCGATCGATCGGCCGATAGAAATGATGGCGAATCACCCGCTGAACCGCAGTTTCGCTGGCCGGGGGGTCCTCCTCAAAAGCGATATTCCCTTCAAGCAGATCGAGAACATCGTACATGAGGATATCTTCCGGACGTTTGGCGAGCGAGTATCCGCCGCCTGAGCCTTTTACAGAGACGAGGACTCCTCCCCGAGTAAGAAGAAGAGCGACTTGCTGGAGGTATTTTTCACTGAGATGCTGCCGTTTGGCGACCGTAGCGAGAGCCACCGGAGCATCGATGTCTTGTTCGGCTATATCCACGAGAAGACGAAGACCGTACCGTCCACGGGTTGAAATCTTCACATTCCGCCTCCTTTCCGATCTTCAAGAAGGTGCCCGGCAAGATCTTCAATGTAGACGTTCTTGGCGTAATCGAGCACCGCATTCTCCAGCAACGCCCAGATTCGATGTGTTTTGCAGATCGACGTCTGATCGCAATCTTTGCACGGTGTCGGGGTAAACACCCCTTCGCTGGCAAGCAGGACATCGTAGCAGGTGATCTTTTCCCGAGCGATCGTATAGCCGCCTTGGACACCTCGCTGGGAAGTGACCAATCCCGCCCGGCGAAGCGGTATCATCAGCTGCTCCAGATACCCGCTGGAAATCCCGGTCGCTTCGCTGATCGCGCGGATTGAGACAAGGTCTTTTGAAGTGGAAAGATAGACCATCGTCTCGAGTGAGTATCTGCCCTTTGTTGATAGCTTCATATACCAAAGGTATCAACACCCTATGACAGGGTCAAGTATTTGACGGTTTCGAGGTGTTTTACATCCTTGATCCGCTATGCGGGGTTGTACAGATTCGAGGTCGGAAAGCGCGGATCGCTCGTCACGTTCAACAGGAGCTTTCTCAGTCCCGAAGAATCGCCGGATGAGGGAATGTGGGTCATATGGACTTCACAGCCCATGAGCTTCGGAAGCTCCTCGCTGGCTTTCCGGGCATCTTCGCTGATCGCCCGGCTCATCGCCAAACAGATCAACGTCTCATCGAGATTCAGACTGACTCCCCGGCCTTTGAGAACATCCCGCTTCATCGCGGTCACGGATTGTACGATCGCCGGCGGAATCAGATCAACTTCATGATCGATGCCGGCAAGGACTTTCACCGCGTTGAGGATCAGGGCGCTGGAAGCGTGGAGCAGCGGGGAATTGCACCCGGTGACGATCTCGCCGGTGGGCAGCTCCAACGCGGCGGCGCATACGATGCGGTTCACCCCCTTGCCGCGCTCGATTCCCCGTTTAAGGGCTTCTTGAGCGGCGGGAACGACGGCTCGCTGATCGGGATCCAGTTTGGCTTCTTCCATGATCGCCCGGCTTCGGTCGGCGGTCTCTTTCGTAGCGATTCCCTGAACATACTCGCAGCTGCTTCGATAATAGCGGCGGATGATCTCCTGCTCTCCCGCTTTGCGGACCACATCATCATCAATGATCCCGAAACCGCACCGGTTCACTCCCATCTGCGTTGGACTCTTATACGGCTCTTCACCCATGATCCTTAGGAGAATTCTTCTGAGCAGCGGGAACGCCTCCAGATCCCGGCTGTAACTGACCGCGAGCGTTCCGTATGCCGAAGCGTGGAAGTGGTCGATCAGAATCTTGTCCCCCAGATCCGCCGTCGCGCTTTCATAGGCGATATTCACCGGATGGTCGATTCCGAGGTTCCAGATGGGAAACGTCTCAAACTTCGAATAGCGGCTTTTTCTCCCCATCTTATAATCGTGATACATCTGGCTGAGACAGGTGCCCAGTTTTCCCGAGCCCGGGCCCGGGCCGGTGACCAGCACGACCGGAGCGGTCGTTTCGATATAGGTGTTTGCTCCGTAACCCTCATCACTGACGATCGTTTCGACATCCGTGGGATAGCCGCGGGTGTAGGAGTGGGTATAGACGGTGATGCCCCGCTGTTCGAGAACTTGTTTGAATTGAGCGGATTTCATTTCACCGTCATACCGAGTGATCACCACCTTGTTGACGGCAAGGCCCCACTTGGCGAAATCATCGATCATCTTGAACACGTCGGCATCGTAGGTGATTCCGAAGTCGCTGCGCATCTTGCGTCGCTCGATATCGCCGCTGTGGATGCAGACGATCACATCGATATCATCGGCAAGCGACTGGAATACCCGCATCTTCACATTGGGATCGAAACCCGGAAGGACGCGGGAGGCGTGGTAATCGAAGAGCAGCTTGCCCCCGCATTCCAGATAGAGTTTACCATCGCTTTCTTTGACGCGTTCAAGAATATAGTGGCGCTGTTCTTCCAGATACCGTTCATTGTCGAAGCCGATTGTTTTCACGTTCACCTCAGGATGCCGGAGCGGATCGTCTGTTCTTTTTCGGTACCGAAGAGCTTTTTGATGATTGCGAGAGCGAAGTCCATGGCGAACGCCGGACCTTTGGCAGTGATGAGGTTTCCATCGACGACCACCCCCTCATCTTCAAACACCAGACCTTCGACAAGCTTGGCGGTTCCGGGATACCCGGTAACCTTTTTATCATCCAACAGACCGGTCTTCCCCAAGACCACCGCCGGGGCGGCGCAAATCGCCGCGACGACCCCATCTTGGGCGATCTGTATCACTTTCGTGAGAACGGCTGCGGAAGCGGCAAGGTTTTCCGAGCCTTCTCCCCCGCCGGGCAGGACGACGCAGTCAAAGAGCCGGTCTCCCAGCTTCTCGAGGGTCGTATCCCCTACGATCGTGATTCCGTGGGCGCCGACAACACGATCCTCCTTGAGCGTCGCGACGGTCACCTTCGCACCCGCCCGTCGGAGCAAATCGATCGGGGTGATCGCCTCGATCTCTTCAAAGCCCCGGGCTAAAAGAACCAATACCGTTTTCATCACTTCCTCCTATAACACCGGCGCATCTTCAGTACGATCTTTGAGGATCTCATAGGCGCGCCGCAAGATTCGTACGGTTTCATCCCATCCGATGCACGGATCGGTAACGGAGACCCCGTAGATGAGATCGGCAGGATGTTCGCCGATGCGCTGGCATCCTTCAAAGAGATTTGATTCGAGCATGAAGCCTCGGATGGATTGCTCGCCCCATCGAACCTGATCGACGATCGAGCGAAGAACCCGTTTTTGACGATGATGGTCCTTGCGGCTGTTGGCGTGCGAACAATCCACCACGATCGCCGGCAGGAGCCCCTCCTTCTCCATGAGATCCCGGGCGTGCTCGACATCATCTTCGTAGTAGTTCGGTCCGTCATCTCCCCCGCGGAGAATGAGATGACCCAGATCGTTGCCGGTCGTTCTGAATATCTTGGAAGCCCCATCCTTGTCCATGCCGATGAACGAGGCGTTTGACCGGGCGCTTTTTACCGCATAGACCGCGTTAATCAATTCACCGCTGGTCGAGTTTTTGAAACCGACGGGAACGCTCAATCCGCTTGCCAGATTTCGGTGCACCTGGCTTTCCGTCGTCCGCGCTCCGATCGATGACCAGCTGATCAGATCGTCGATATACTGAACGATGATTGGATCGAGCACCTCGCAGCCGACGGGAAGACCCATGTGGGTGATTTGGACCAGTAAAGACCGTGCCAGACTGATCCCCCCTTCGATGTCATAGGACCCGTCCATATCGGGATCGAGGATCAAGCCCTTCCAGCCACCGACCGTTCGAGGCTTCTCAAAATAGGTCCTCATCACGACAAACAGCTGATCTTCCACTTCTTTGGCGAAGACGGCGAGCTTCTGTGCATACTCCAGCGCGGCTTTCGGATCATGGATCGAGCATGGGCCGACAATCGCCAGCAGCCTGGGGTCTTCACCGCGGATGATCCTGGCGACCGTCTGCCGATACGATGCGATCGCATCGCTGCCATCCTGATCGAGAGGAAAGCGGGCGAACACCTCGTTGGGACTCGCCATCGCTTCGATTTGTTGGATTCGAAGATCTACGTTAGCCATATGCTTGGTATAGCATATCCGTCGCTTCCTTCTCAAGCATCGGAACTCTCATCTTTTTTTCGGAGGTACAAAAACCGTTTGATCTTCTGAGTGGGAGTCCGTTCAAAGTCATCCTCTTGCAGGTGGACTTTGCTGAGACGGCTGAAGACATTCAGCTCCTTGTTCACTTCTTCCCGCAACTTGTTGATATAGCGCGCCGCTTCGGTCTTCGCTTCATTCACGCTCAAGGCCATCTTCTGTGCGAACGCTTCGATATCCAGCTTGATGAGAGCGACGAGCGCTCCGCCCTCGGGAATCACCAGCGATTCGGTGACGAAATCCTGGTTGTTGATCACCGCTTCGATCAGTTCAGGATAGATGTTCTCGCCGCTGCTGCCTAAGATCATCGTTTTGGTCCGCCCCATGATGGAGAGTCGACCTTTCTTGTCGATGCGGCCCAAGTCGCCGGTTTTGAAGAATCCATCGGAGGTGTATGCCTCTTCATTCAACGCGGGATTGTTCCAATACCCTCGCATCACCGAAGGTCCTTTGACAGCGATCTCGCCCACCCCGGTAGCGGGATCCTTGTCTTCCAGCCGGACTTCGAGATGCTCCACGATCTTTCCGATCACCCCTACCGTATGATTCTTGGGTTTCCCGCCGGAGATCAGGGGGGAGGTTTCCGTCAAGCCGTAGCCGAGGGCATATGGAAATTTTGCTTCCGCCAAAAACTCCTCGACCTCGCGATCGAGCGGTGCGCCCCCGATACCATAGAAGCGGACTCGTCCGCCCATCGTGACTTTGATCTTCCGGCCGATGATCCGGTAGATGAACCGACGGGTGATTCCAAAACGAAGATAGCGATGAAGCTTCATGTTTTTCTTCAGCGTCGGCAAGACGTTGGAACGGTAGATTTTCTCGATCAGAAGCGGAACGGTCATGATGGCGTGGGGACGAACTTCTTTTAATGCGGGCAGCAGGCTGGAAGGAGCGGGCGGACGGCCGAGGTAGACGATCTCGCAACCGCAGAGGAGCACCAGGACCTGGCCTATGGTGAATTCGTATACGTGGCTGACCGGCAAAATGGAAAGGACCTTGTACTTGGGCTTGACCTTGAAATACACATCGGTCGAGATGTCGGCGTTCCACACTAGGTTCTTGTGGGTAAGCATCACCGCTTTGCTCATTCCCGTCGTTCCGCTGGTATAGATCAGCGAAGCCAGATTTTCTTCCTCCGGGCGATTCCCGGAGAGGAGTTTCTGAGTCTTGCCATCCATCTTTCGACGGGCGATATCCCGCCCGGGAGCGTTGAGAAACTGATCCCTGTCTTTCAGTTCCCCGCTGATCGGCATCGGGATATGAAACAGATCTTCCAGGCGAATCAGGAATTCCGGCTTTTCCCGGACAAAAGGGAGGATCTTCTCGATATGGCGGGCGTTGACCACGACCGCTTTCACCCCGCTGTCTCGAAGGATGTGAAGGATCTCTTTAGGGGAAAATTCAGGGAGAACCGGAACGGCGGCAAGGCCGACGCCTGTCAGGCCGAAATACGCAAGCATCCAATTGGGGCATGATTCACCGATGAGGGCGATCCGATCCCCTTTGACAAATCCCTGTTCAAGAAAATACAGGCTGATCGCATCGCTTTTGCGCTTTAATTCGCTATAGGTGAGCTCGCTTCCCTCTTCCCCGTAGGTTCGAAGCGCAGTGCGTTTGGCGTAACGGCTGGCGCTGCATGCGACGACCCGTTCCATCGTATACTTGTCGACGAGCTTCATCTTCAGACCGTCGGATCGTTTCATTCGTTTGATCTTTTTCTTACTGATAATCGGTTCTTTCTTCTTTTTCACTGTGCTGCTCCAATCGTTCCGTACCAGCGGTTCTTTTCACACACGATAAAGGGAGTTGAAACAAGACCCTCAGCTTGTTCTTCCAGTAATCTAGGATCATTGTTTATGTCCGAAAGGTGGACGAAGTAGAGTTCATTGCCGGAAAATCCGCTCTCCTGAACGAATGAGAAGGCCTGGTCGTTGGAAAGATGTCCCTCGACGGAACGGATTCGTTTTTTCAAAAAGCGGGGATACGGACCATATTCCAGCATCTTTTCATCGTAATTCGCTTCCAAGAACAGAACGCTCGCCTTTTGGGCGAGTTCTTTCTGCTCTTCGGTCGTTTTACCGAGGTCTGTCAACAACATCACCTGTTGATCGGGGTGATCGATATACCATCCGACCGAACCGGGACTGTCGTGGCTTGTCGAGAAGCAGAAGATGTTCATCGTCCCCAATCGGATCACCTCTCCGGCTTCGACGTCCGCCACCTGGCTTGAGGGAATTCCGAGAGCGGCGAACTCGCGGGCGTTGTGAGTGATCGCCTTTGTATGGAGGTGAATCGGGATATCGCACCTCCGAGCCAAGATTCCGGCCCCTCTTGCATGATCGGGATGCAGATGGGTGACGAACAGCGCATCAAGCTCGTCCACTGAAGAGCCGAATCGAATGAGGCGTCGGTCCAACTCGGCGAGAGAAAAGCCCTGATCAAGAAGAATCGATGTCTCTCCATCGCTCATGTAGTAGGCGTTTCCGCTCGAACCGCTGCCGAGGACCGCCCACTTAAGCATCGGAAGCCCCCCATGAACGAAGAATCGCTTCATCAAACCCCAAGTGGGTTTTTCCGCGTGAGCGAATGACGGGAGTCTTGCAGAGCGCCGGTTTTTCCCTGAGCTCTTCAAGCGGATCGTAGACACGATACGCATATCCTTCTTTCTTGTATGTCTTTGAGGCGGTGTCGATGAGCTCTTCAGCACGGTAGGTGTCAAGAATCGAGCCAAGCTCGCCGGGAGAGAGGGGGCGATCATTCAGATCGACGAAGTGGTGGACAATCCGGGCTTCTTTGCAGAAGCGTATCGCTTTTTTCGTATCATTACATTGTTTCGTTCCAATAATTTGAATCATAAAAAAGCCCTGCCTCGATGAGAGTGTATCGGAGGCAGGGTTTAATTTCAATTCAACCGGCGAAGAGTTCGGCAATCTCCTCTTCGTACATCTTGTCGATTTCAAAACGCTTGAGCTCCTGCTTGGCTGAAAGCTCCTTCCCCACTTCAAAGCTTTTGGACAGCAGCTTGAAGCGGGCGATGTGCTCAAAGGGCTTGAATCCGCTCTTCGCGTTGATGGCGTCATTGATCGTCTTACCGATCAGCTCTTTCACCTCGCTGAGGTGAGTCATCGTCTCTTCCAGATACGGGATGTTCTTCTCTTTCAGATATTCGGCGACCCGGGCTTTGTTCAACACGATCAAAGCGCCGAGATGCTTCCGATCCTGGCCAAGCACCACCGCCTGCTCGATGAACTCGCTTTCGGCAAGCTTCGCTTCGATGGGAACCGGCTCCAGGTTTTCTCCTCCGGAGAGGACGATCGTGTCTTTCGCCCGGCCGACGATCGCGAACTCGCCGTGGTGGGTCCGCATCGCAAGATCTCCCGTATTGAGCCACCCATCCTCAGAGAGGACGGTTTTGGTGAGATCGGGCCGCTTGAAATATCCGCTCATCACCTGAGGACCGCGGACGAACAGCACGCCCTTCTCACCGGGGGGTACGGCGCGGCCTTCAGCATCAAGGATCTTAAGCTCCGTTCCCTCCAAAGCGGTCATCGTCCGCTTGATGCTTTTTTGAAGCGGGCGGATTGAAATCACCGGAGCGGTTTCGGTCAGGCCGTATCCGTCGACGAGCTTGATGCCGATCGAATCGAAGAAGAGATCGACTCCTTCGCTCAACGACCCGCCGCCGCTGACGCCGGCGATGAAGCTCGTTCCAAGCTTCGCTTGGATTTTTGAGAACACAAGAAGATTTCCAAGCTTGTAGAGGGGGAAGAGCAGCGCTGCGGGAAGCACGGAGCGGATGATGTCGACAAAGCGATTCCGCTTCTTAAACGCCGCCACCCTGCCGAGGAGCAGGTCGTGGTTCTTTGCATATCTGGCGGCGACGCCGGTAAAGAAGAAGAACAGAGCCGCCTTGATTCCGCCTGTCTTCTTCATCGATGCGAACACGCCGCTTCGAACCGCTTCCCAGATGCGAGGGACCGAACCCATCCAATGGGGATTCACGACAGCCAGGTCATTGAGAAGGATCGAACCAAGGGGTTTGGAGTAAGCGATCGTCGAAGCATTGGAAAGGGCGACATACTGGAGGATCCGCTCAAAGGAGTGCCAAACCGGCAACACGCTGAGCCATCGCTGTTCCGGCTCCAGCCCCTTGATCAGCTTCGGAATCGCTTCAAGCTGATAGATGAAGTTCCGATGGCTGAGCATGACGCCTTTGGGCTCGCCGGTGGTTCCGCTGGTGAAGATGATCGTGGCGATTTCTTCCGCATCAGTGTTCGCAATCCCTTCCCTGATCGCTTTTCGTTGCTTGGAATCTTGGAGAAGGAGGTTGCCTCCGGCGACCATCTCGCTATACAGGAGGACGGTAACATCGCTTTTGACGGCAAGATCCCGGACCTGCTCTCTTGTCGTTTTCTGATCGAGAACCGCCAAGGTGGCAAGATGAGGAAGCTGATCCAGCACCGAAGCGACTTTCTTCAGCTGGGCGATGTTTTCAACAAAACAAAACTCCGCTTCCGTGATGCCGAGGATGAACGCCACTTCGTGCGTCATTGCATCCTGGCCGCGGGGAACGTCGGCGGCTCCGAGGGAAAGAATCGCCAGATCGCTTGCAAGCCACTCCTTGCGGTTGTCGCTGATCAATCCGACCCGATCGCCGCGCTTGACTCCGTAAAAAGAGAGCGCGGAAGCAAGAGCGTACACTTCGTCATGGAGCTGGCGATAGGTAATCGGTTGGAACACTCCCTTCTCGTCCTTGCTCAGCTGGACGGGGACGGATGGATATTTCTCTACGATGGTTTCAAATAGTTGGGGAATTGTCTGATACATAAGACCCTCCAAGGGCTGATTCTTGTATTTATATATACAATTTTACAGATTATGTCAATCTGTATATTATCATCTCTCATTGACTTGTTTCACCCAAACGCTTCATAATAGCGCAGTATTGAGAGGAAGCGATATGAAAGAACGAATTGTTGATGTGCTGCGTAGAAATCCTTCAGATGAACCGATCACGATCGAAGGATGGGTCCGAACGAAACGAGACTCCAAAAACGTATGTTTCCTGGAAATGAATGACGGCTCTTCGCTGAAGGGTATCCAAATCGTGTTTGACAAGAACACCTTCTCCAACCTCTCTACTCTCAATAACGTCACAACCGGCAGCGCCGTCATCTGTGAAGGAACGCTCGTTGCGAGCGGAGGCGGCGGGCAGAGCGTCGAATTGGCCGCAAACGCCCTTGACCTGGTAGGCGAATGTCCGACGGACACCTATCCCCTTCAGAAGAAGCGACACACTTTGGAATACTTGAGGGAAATCGCCCACCTTAGGATCCGAACCAACACGTTCGGAGCGGTAGCCCGGGTGCGAAACACCCTAGCCTGGGCGACTCACCAGTTCTTTCAGGATAAGAACTTCTTATATGTGAACACCCCGATCATCTCTTCCAGCGATGCCGAAGGCGCCGGTGAGATGTTCCACGTCACCACGCTCGACTTGCAGAACGTGCCGAAGACCGAAGACGGACAGGTCGATTACTCCAAGGACTTCTTCGGGAAGAAGACCTTCCTGACGGTCAGCGGTCAGCTCGAAGGAGAAACGTACGCCTTGGCGCTGAAGAACATCTATACGTTCGGCCCCACGTTCCGGGCGGAAAACTCCAACACGAAGCGTCACCTCTCCGAGTTCTGGATGATCGAGCCGGAGATGGCGTTCTGCGATATTCATGGGAATATGGCGCTTGCCGAGGAATATGTGAAACACCTCTTTGGTGAAGTGCTCAGGAAGAATGAGGAAGATATGGAATTCTTCAGCCGGCATTATGAAGCGGAGATGGCTTCCACGTTGCAGAAGATCATCGAAACGCCGTTCATTCGGCTGACGTACACCGACGCGGTCAAAGAGCTGGCGAAGAAAAACGACGTCTTCGAATTTCCCGTCTCTTGGGGAACGGATCTGCAGAGCGAGCACGAGAAATACCTCACCGAAGTCGTCTTCAAATCTCCGGTGATCGTCACCGATTACCCGAAGGACATCAAAGCGTTCTATATGAAGCTGAACGATGATGAAAAGACCGTTCGGGGAATGGATGTGCTTGTCCCCCGTCTCGGAGAGATCATCGGCGGAAGCGAACGTGAGGCGAACCTGGAGATCCTGGAGAGCCGGATGAGGGCTCTGAAGCTCGATCCCGCCGGCTACTGGTGGTATCTGGATCTTCGACGCTTCGGTTCCGTCCCCCACTCCGGCTTCGGCCTGGGCTTCGAGCGGGCGGTTCAATACGTTACCGGAATGGGGAACATCCGTGATGTCATCCCCTACCCGCGCTCGCCCAAATCCGCCGAGTTCTAACAGACCGGATCACCCTTACATCCTCCGAACCATCGCCCAGATCAGGAGCTGACTCAAGGAGTTCGTGCCGCTTTTGCTGTAAAGGCGTTTCTTGTACGTGGTGACGGTCGCGGTGGCGATCCCGAGGGTCTTGGCGATCTCGGCGGTCGCCTGGCCGCTGAGAATCAGGGCGAGAACCTGATGTTCCCGTTTGGTGAGATGGATCGGCTCGCGCGCCTCCATCGCTCCGTCACCGGTCTGCAGCAGATTGGTGATCGCACATCGAATCTTCGCGGGATTTGCGTTCAACGAGATTGAAGCGCACCGCCAATCGTGGAGGTAGGTGAAGACTTGAGCCAAGTTCGGCGGAGCGAAGATCAGGAGTCTATGGTCTTTGGTAACATGCTTCATCCTGAGGGCGCTGGGAAGGTCCCGGCACAGACAGGCAAGCAGATCGTCGGTGCTGTCAAAACGATCGTCATCGATTGGACAGAGGGAATATTCGAGTTCGGAAAGCTTGTTTGCCCGACTGAGCAGGAGTTCACGTTCCAAGGTGTTGTGGTAGAGTAATCCGATAGAATGTTTCATCATCCCCTAAGGGGCAACCTTACCGCTTTTGCTTCAACGCTTTGGTGATCTCCCTGTCGAACGCGGCGGAAAATTCTCGAATCTCTTTTGGACCGATCGGTTTCTGCTTATCAGCGAACACCCCGTATTCCCTGAGCGTCGTCATCGCATTTCGTAGTGACAATCGTTCGGCGATATTTTCATTCGTAAAGACGTTGCCGCGGTCATCGAGGACGGTAGCCCCCTTTTGTGCGAGCAGATCCGCCAAAATGATGTCTCGAGTAATCGCAATCGAGTCTTTTGAGGCATGATCGACGATCCATCGATCCGCCCGGTCTTCTCCGCTCTCCACGACGACCATGGTGATCGGGCTTTTAATCATCCTGCGCTCATCCTCTTGATCGACGTCACTTCGCAACAGCGCGGTGTGCTCTTCGTATGCCTGCTGAACATCTTTAAGCGGCCGATCGGCGACGAAAAACGCTTTGAGGTTTCGATTGACGGTCGCCTTGAGGACGATCGCCCTCAGCGGTTTGGGACATGAGTCGGCATCGATATACAGTTCTACCATATCCCTAGAATACCCCACTTTCGAAGCATTGGAAACCATGCAAAAATCAATCATCCTGAGTTCCGCAGCAAAAACCGCAAAAGAGGCTTCTAACTAATTGCACTATGGGCAATTAAGCTGAAGCCTCCAGTCATAATATCCGGTCAATTGTAGTATATCAATAAATATCCTTCGTCTTG
>JAAYQW010000039.1 GCA_012519115.1 Spirochaetales bacterium | reverse complement strand
TGTATTTGTTTCTCAGATCGGAACTGGGACGAATGACTGGCATAGGTAAATCCTCCATGTATCATTATAATACTATTTTAATGATATGCTTACAAGGAGAAGTAATCGAAAATGAATCAGCTCGATCTGGTAACGTTTGACTCGGTACTCAGAGCATTAGGTTGCTTCTTCACATGAAAGGATAAGCTCTTCAAGAGCCTTGTGCGTCTTCTCTATGATCGAAGGGATATCACTTGAGTCCTTCAGAAGTTCATACACTCTATCGCAAATGATTGAGTCGATCTTGTTTTGTGAAACGATCTTATCTCAATGCGCCTCGCGAACGGCAAGATCGGACGAGTCGCTTCATATGTCGAATGATAGAGCGGAAACCGGGGATACAGCTTTGTGAGCTCATCGTCGCCGATTCCAGACACGACTAGCGCATATACATGGCTTTGATGATCTTCTCGACAAGGGAGTCGGGAAGGAGCCGCTTCAGCAGCATCAGAAGGGAATACGAAAGACCCACCGGTTTTCGGATCGGCGGGTTCTTCATTTGTGACACCTTGCAGATCGTCTTGGCGACTTTAGTTGGAGGATATCCGTGTTCCTCATCGCGGGCCATCTTGGAAATCGAGCGGAGCGCCTGGTCATGATAGGGAGAAGATGGATCGATCGTCAGCCTTCTGTTGGCAGTGAATGCGGTGCTCGTATCACCCGCCTCGATGATCGTGGCGGTAAGGCCGAATGGTCCGCCTTCAAGCCGCAACGCTTCGGTGTACGCCTCCAGGGCGAACTTCGTGGCGCTGTAGTGGCTTTGAAAGGGAATGCTGATTCTTCCCGCGATCGAACCGAGAATGACGACCCTGCCGCCTCCCTGAGCTCGCATATGGGGAAGGAGAGCCCGGTTGACGCGGAGGACTCCGAAGTAGTTGGTGTCGAACTGGGCGATTGCATCATCAACCGGGGTGTCCTCGGCGCTGCCGCCGATTCCATATCCGGCGGAGTGGATGACGACGTCGATTCCTTTTCCCGTTGTCTTCACCGCCTCGTTCCAGATCTCTTCGACGCTTTTCTTCACCGACTCCTCGCTTGTGACATCCATCCGTTTGAAGACGATCCGATCGGAAGGAGGGGTGATGGGATTCCGGCTCGCTCCCCAGACGTGAGCTCCATTCTTTGCAAAGAGAAGCGCGGTTTCAAAGCCGATGCCGGAAGTCGCTCCGGTGATAAGAACGTTCATCATTCATGCTCCAAGATAGAAAGATTCATTTTCTTTATGGATCATCCTACCACATCTTCATTCCAAGGAAGAGCCGGTTCCGAACGCTTCAGCATAGATCGCTTCTATTTCCTCAATCATCTGAACGGAAAGCTCTTTGAACTCCTTCTCTTTAGCCCGCTTTGAAAGCACTCCGTTGTGTTGTCTCAAGAATTGGTAGAGGAGCTGAACGCTCCGATCCGGCATCTCGCCAAGGCGCTGAAGACCTGCTCGAAAGCGGTCATAGGCGATGATGTGCGAGGCTTCTTGGCTCAAGTCATGTTCGATCGTGTCCTGCACACACCGATAGAGGAAGAGAGTGTATTCGGTGGCATCGAAGTAGCGGTAGTAATCGGCGGTTTCGTTGAGAACGTGAATGTTGTAATCAGGGGTAACGGTCCACTTGATGAACGGCAGAATCGAGGAGGAGTAAGCTCGCAGAACCCGCTGATATTCCTGTGTCCGTTTCAGCATCGCATGGGAGACGGGAAAGATGATTCCAGGTGGATTGAAGCCTCGCTGAGCCAGGATATGGTGAATCAGATAGCGGTGGATCCTTCCGTTGCCATCGCTGAACGGGTGAACCTGGACAAACCCGAATGCCACGCTTGCAGCACTCACGACGGGGTCAAAGGAATCTCGGGTCCGTTGTTCATATGCAAGAATGCCCTCCACTAAAGGAATAACGTCTTCACTTCGGCTGCTCGCATGTTCGACGATCGGGAATCCCGTCATCGGTTCATGTTCTCCGACAAACCCGCCTTCGGTTCGGAATCCCGGTTTGATGAAAACCGATTCTCCGATGACGAGTTCCTGAAGCCGAAGGAGCTCTTCTTTACTCAGTGGAATGCGGCCCGCATGCCCGATGGCCGTCGCCCATCGTGCAAGTCGGTCCGGGGTGGGGGATTCATGTTCAATCGTAAAACTGGCTCGTGAATCTTTTAACAAAAGAAATGCAGCTACTCTTGAAAGAATCTCCTCGGGTATCGTCGATACGAGAGTCGAGGCACGATCTTGCAAGGCAAGCGATTCAAATTCCAGCAACTCAGGTGTTTTTGTTACAAGCGGACAAAAAGCGGGAGTTCCCGGAAGATTGTCGATTACTCGGTGTCGCGGTGAGCGGATACCGGCGACCGCATATTGTTGTTTCGGATCGAGAGCCGGGATGTAGTTGCCTTGAGTCACGTCATCCAATGAGAGCCTGCGATCCATCAACCACTCATAGAGAAACCAGATTCGACGGGCGTATTGGCCGGTGATGGACTTTTTGACGACATCTTCAATCTCTTGAACAGGGATCGCTTCAAAGAGCTTCTTGAGAACCAGCAGATTAATCCCTTCATATCTAAGGGCAAAGGTGAGCTGGCTTCCGAGGGTAGGTTCAATCCGAACACGCTTGGATAGAAATCGCCATCCATCATGGTCTTGTTGGACATACCCTTCCCCGATTGCCATCTTGAGCGAAGGATACGGAGTCTTCAGGTGATAGTAATTGATCAAGGCCGTATAGCCGGCCGGTGTTCCCGGTGCCGGAAGCACATATCGTCCGGAATAGATTGAATCGTTATTCATCGACTTGCCTCCGTAATAATCATGATTATACTGTAATAGTTGTTAGAATACAATGATAATACGTAAATATGAATATATTATACGAAACATACGCTCAAATAATTAGTGAATCGACATTTCTCATAGGCGATGTTCTTTTTACCAAGAATCCGGCTATCCGATTGCCGCAGACCCGAATCAGGGCTGCATGCTACAGTTCAGGCAATAAGGATAGCGACCAATTCAGAGACATGAAATCCTTCGAAGGGCCGTTGTACCGAGTGTTTGAGGAAGCTTACTCGTTTATCACCCGCAATACTTCCAGCATCTCCCAATTTGTCAAGGGTTGTCCCAAACGGCTTGATGCTCCAGTATACCCTGAAGAAGCGGTACGCGAAGCCTTTTAGCACATCGCGACTATAGTTCGGCTACAGAAGGTGTCAGCATCCATGTCTTCCCTCACCGACTTGAAATTTGGAACTCAGAAGCTCTCCCCGATGGCGTAACTGAGCAGAGCTTGCTGAAAGGCCGGATATCAATACTTCGAAATCCTGATATCGCCCATGTATTGTATCTGCGAGGGCTCATGGAAAAGGCAGGACGAGGCAGTGTACTGATGGTGCAAAAATGTCTCGAACACGGACTACCTCTTCCCATGTGGAAGTCAGATTCAAAGCTGGGAGTTACGGTGATTTTTTCTACCCCGGAAGTCATAAAGCTATTGAGGCACCTTACGGGTGAAATGAGCCGATGGGAACTGCAAGACGTGATGGGGCTGCGGGATGCGGAGCACTTCCGAAAAGCCTCTATACATCCGGCACTCAACTACGAAGTCATAGAAATGACCGTTCCTGAAAAACCCACAAGCAGTAAGCAAAAATACCGGATGAGTGTCGTTGGTGAACGGGTACTGGAACATGCTGACGACAGCGACGAAATG
>JAAYQW010000038.1 GCA_012519115.1 Spirochaetales bacterium | reverse complement strand
CTGTTATTGTTCAGCGAATCCAATACCTGCAAATTGTTCAGCGAATCCAATACCTTTTCGGGCTAAGAGAATAAGCTCTCTTTCATGGAAAGGATTAGTATGAATCAAAGAGAAGCCAGAAGATTGGCAGTGTTGGAGCAGGTATCGAGTAAGAAGATGAGCCAAAAGAGAGCTTCTGAGCTGTTGGGTTTGAGCATCTCCCGACTGAAAGCTTTGGTAAGGGATTATCGAGAAAATGGAGCACGTGCAGCAGTACACGGAAACGTGGGAAGAGCTCCTCATAATGCAATCACTGTGGAAGTAAAAGAGCGAGTCGTTGAGTTATATAGGAGCAGATACCACGATTTCAATCTCAGCCACTTCCACGAGAAGTTGGTTGAAGAGCATCATCTGGATATCTCCCGGCCGAGCGTTCATAGGATCCTTAGTGAATACAAGATAGCAAGTCCTCGCAAACACAGACGCAAGAAACGCCATCACCGTCGGAATCCCAGAAGCCGGGCAGGAGAGCTGGTCCAGCTTGATGCCAGCCAACACGATTGGTTTGAACTAGGGATAGACTATCATGCCCATGGAGCGATTGACGATGCGACCGGGAGGGTTCTTGGCTTATATTTTGATGAACAGGAACTGACGAATGCATACTTTGAAGTGCTGTTGCAGATAAATGACGATACGGGCTTGCCCTTGGAGTTCTACACCGACAAAAGAGGGTGTTTCAGAATCAACTCCAAAGAGGATGAACCGACATTGGAAGAGCAGCTAAGCGGTCTTACAGAGCCCCAGACGCAGTTCGGCAGAGCATTGGATGAACTTGGCATCGATCTTATCTATGCGAACACACCTCAAGCCACAGGGCGCATTGAAAGGCTCTGGGGCACATTCCAGGATCGAGTCATCAAAGAGATGCGTCTGGAAGGAATAAAGAGTCCTAAAGATGCGAATGAGTGGTCTCCGTATTACCTTGAGAAATATAACAAGCAATTTGAAAGACCGGCTTTGGACTCCGAGATTGCTTACCTGCCGAAAATGCCCAAGAAAGAACTTGAACTCATACTGTGTCATCAGGAGAAACGGGTTCTTGATGCCGGCCTCAGCTTCTCCTACAAGACAAACATATTCGTCATGCCAACACAGATCAAAGCTCAACCCAAACAAATCATAACCGTTTTAGAGAGCCCACGCTTTGGAATAAAAGCAAAACTTAAGATTGGAGGGAAAACAGTAGTGGTAGTGCCAAATCAACTGCAGAGCAGACCTATAATCGAAGCTGTCTGCAGTGTGTCAAAACACACCCAAGACATCAATGTACGGAGACAAGAGTATGGAAGGATGGGCAAAGCCGCTTCTCCCTGGAAATACTTTGAATTTTAAAGATCAGGGACTTGAAGCACTCTTGATATTGGTAGTCAAAAACTCCGATGATGGGAAACAGGAAAGTCTCCTGAGTAAAATACACTGAGAGCTCTTATGGCAAAAGGTATTGGATTCGCTGAACAATTTACCCCCATTTTAGGTATTGGATTCGCTGAACATTCACACTCTCTTGCTTACAGCGTGCTTGTTCTATGATAGAGTAAGGCAATGAACGGAGGGCTTTGTGATGCATGAAGAGTATCGTGATGACATTCTCTCTTCGGTGATGAATACGATCGCCGACCCCATCATGGTCATCGATGAAGAAGGGCGATATATTGAAGTCTTCGGCGGGACCGATCGCTCGCTCTACGATGACGGACGGCCGTTGAAAGGAAAGATGGTCTCCGAGGTGCTGACCAAGGAGTTCGGTCAATTCTTCGTCAGTCAGATCAGGCATACCCTCGCCCTCGGTACGCTGAATGTTTTTGACTATCGGCTCGACACGCAGACGGTGAATCTGCCGGTCTTCGAAGGACCGGGAGGAACACAGTGGTTCGAGGCGCGGATGTATCCGCTTGAGCAGCCGATTGAAGGAAAACGAGCGGTCGTCGCGATGATCATCAATATCTCCGAGCGTCGGGCTCTTCATCGAAGACTCCATGAGCTCTCCTATAAGGATCCCTTGACAGGTCTGTACAATCGGCGTTATTTCCTGGAGCGGGTGAATGTCCACCTTTTGGAAAAGAATCTGATTCACCTGATGTTCTGTGATATCGACCACTTCAAAACGATCAATGACCAGAGCGGTCATCTCGCCGGTGATGATGTGATTCGGGAGTTCGCCGCCATTCTTCAATCCGTTCTTGGCGATACGACTACGATCTGTCGCTTGGGAGGCGACGAGTTCATCGCCGCCTTGGTGAATACCACGGATGAGCACGTCCTTGATCTTGCCGAAAAAGTACGGAAAACCGTGGAAAATCATCCTTTTTCATATCAAGGCACACCGATACGGTTCACCGTTTCGATCGGAATCGCCCCAGTGGACGATGAAATCCTTGATAGCGCCACGCTCATCGGGCATGCGGACAAGGCGCTCTATGCGGCGAAGGAGGCGGGTCGCAACTGCGTCCGGCTCTACAACAACCCGCCCAAAGGATAACGGAAGATGGTTCACCTCGTCATCAACATCAACCTCCTTCTCACGATGAGTATTCTCATCGGGCTCTATCCGTTCAAACTGAACAACTGGTGGGATCGGCATAAAATGGTGCGGGGTGTTATCATCGGTCTTCTGGGCGTGCTGATCATGAGCTTCCCCTTCATCTATACGGAAGGGATCATCTTCGACACCCGGACGATTCTTTTGACGGTGAGCGGGATGGTGTTCGGGCTCGTCCCGACCCTCGTTGCCGCCATCATGATGATCATCTTCCGGATCATGATGGGCGGAGCGGGCGTCGTGATGGGCATCTCGACGATCCTCGTCTCCTCGACGATCGGAATCGGTTGGCATCTCTGGCGTTTCGAAGCGGTGGACGACGTGAAGCCTCCGCTTCTGGAGTTCCTCGTGGTGGGCTTCATTTCGCAGTTCTTCTCCTGGCTGTGCATGTTCCTTCTGCCCAGAAGCGAGTGGGAAGCCGTCCTTAAGATGATCACGATCTACTTCTTGGTAATCTATCCATTTTTCATGGCGGCTCTGGGAATCGTTCTCCTCTCCCAGATCCAACGAATCACGGCGATGCGTGAAATCGCCCGCAACGAATTCATCCTGAAAACGATCTTTGACGATGCTCCGATCGGCATGAGCCGAACGGATCTGAAAACGGGCAAGGTGCTGCAGATCAACGACGCCTACGCCCATTTCCTGGGGTATGACAGGGAGGAGATCATCGGGCATACATGGAAGGAATTCACCCTCCCTGAAGAACAAGGTGAAAGCGATAAGGCGGATTTCCTGCTGGTGAGCGGAGCCCGCGACTTGGTGAATCTCGATAAACGGTACCGGACGAAAGACGGTCGAATCGTCAGCGCAAACCTTACCGTATCCAACCTGTCGATCGGGGAAGGGGTTCAAGAATCGCTCGGAATGATCATAGATATCTCCGAGCAAAAAGAGTATGAAGAAAAACTGCTCCACCTCTCCACCCATGATCCTCTCACCAATCTCTTCAACCGAAACCATTTTGAGCAAAGAATTGAAGAGTTCGTGGTTCCCAAGGATCAGGTTGTGGCGGTGCTGCTGGCCGAAGTGAACGGATTAAAAATCCTCAATGAGGCGTTCGGCCAAAACGAAGGAAATCGCCTGCTCAAGAAAGTTGCAAAGATTCTTCAAGCCTCGACGTCGGAAAACGATTATCTTGCCCGAATAGGCGGCGATGATTTCGCCGTGGTTCTCACCGGTCGAAATCGGGAAGACTATCAAGCGGTTGCTGAGGATGTCACGAAGAAGCTCTCCTCCATCCGGATGCCCGGGGGGATGGATATGAGCGTCAGCGTCGCCTTTTCCGTAGTCGATGAAGAGGAGAGGACGCTCGAGAAGGCGTTCGATGAAGCGGAAAAATCCTTGCAGACCAGAAAAATCTATGAAGAGGCGCCGATCATGGAAAACCTCGTGCAGACCGTCATGACCGCATTGCATGTCCGCAACAAACGGGAGGAGCACCACAGCCGAAGAGTTGCCTTCCTAAGCGAACAGCTCGGCCGGGCGGCCGGGTTAAGCGAAAGCGAGGTCGGACAACTACGCTTGGCGGGTCTTTTTCATGATATCGGCAAAATCGCGATCTCGGAGGAAATTCTCAACAAGCACGGCGAGCTTACTCAGGAGGAGTTCAGCGAGATACAACGCCACGTGGAAATCGGTTACCGTCTTCTCAGCAGCGTAGAGGATATGGGTCCCATCGCCCACGTCGTTTTGGCCCATCATGAATGGATCAACGGAACGGGATATCCACGGGGACTCAAAGGGGAGGCGATTCCCCTCCAGGCGCGAATCGTCTCGATCGCCGATGCCTACGATGCGATGACCTCCAGTCGGACCTACAAACAGCAGTACAGCAGCCAATATGCGGCACGTGAGCTCAAAGCGTGCAGCGGTACGCAGTTTGACACGGATCTCGCCAAACGTTTCATCGAAGATGTTCTCTTTCTCCCCTATGATGAGCTCTAAGCTCCTCGGAAAATGCCTGAAAAAACAGCAGCATACATATTTATGCACAGAATCTGCCGATTTTATGCATAAGCACTAGTAATTTTTTTCATTTTACGTATAATTATACCAATCTTAGTGAGGAGGTTGGTATGATTCGCTGTGGAGTCATTGGAGCGACCGGCTATGCGGGCTCGATTCTTGTCACGTTGCTGGTTGGGCATCCTGAGGTGGAACCGGTCTACCTTGCTTCCCATTCCTATGTCGGCAAACGATATAGCGATATCTATCCCTCGATGACCGGTCACTGCGATCTTGTCCTTCAGGAGGAGAACCTCGAAGAGGCGAGCACGCTCTGCGATGTGCTCTTCCTGGCGCTTCCCCACACCCTCGCTTCCCAGAAGGTGACGCAGGAGATCCTGGATCGGACGGTCATCATCGATCTCGGAGCGGATTATCGCCTGAAAGACGTGGATGTATACGAATCGTGGTACCAATGTAAGCATGCATCCAAGGAGCTGATGAGCCAGGCGGTATACGGATTGAGCGAGCTGCACCGCGAGGCGATCAGAAACACCAACCTCATCGCCAACCCCGGATGCTACACGACGTGCTCGATTCTGACGCTGGCGCCGCTCGTCGGGGAAGGACTGATCGATCCCTCCTCGATCATCATCGACAGCGCCAGCGGAGTGACCGGAGCGGGGCGCTCCGAAAAGACTGCGAACCTCTTCTGTGAGATCAATGAATCGTATAAAGCGTACGGGGTGACGAACCACCGCCACACGGTGGAGATCGAGCAGGAACTGAGCATCTTGAACAGAAGCCCGCTGTTCGTTCAATTCACCCCGCACCTCGTTCCGATGAACCGGGGGATTCTGAGCACCTGCTACGCCGACCTCAACGAGGGCGTAACGGAAAAAGAGGTTGCCGAGGCGTATGAGAAGTGGTTCGGCGGTGAAGAGTTCATCCGTTTGATGGGTTCAAACCTGCCGGAGACCCGATACGTCCACTCGACCAATTCGGTCGCGATCGGGTGGAAAGTCGATCCCCGGACCAAACGGGTGGTCGCCCTTGGGGCGATCGACAACCTGGTCAAAGGAGCCGGCGGCCAGGCGGTGCAGAATATGAACATTCGATTCGGCCTTGAAGAGTCGACGGGCCTTGTGAAATGGATCGCCAATCCTCTGTAGGAGAAGATGAGATGTATACTGTCATAGAAGGCGGAGTCACCGCCGCAAAAGGCTACCAAGCGGGCGGCATCGCGTGCGGAATCAAAAAACGCAAGAAAGATCTTGCCATAATCTACTCCCGGACTCCGTGCACGTTCGCCGGCAGTTTCACCACCAATCTCGTGAAAGCCGCTCCGGTGCTGTGGGATCAGCAGGTCGTCAAGACAAGCGAGACGGTCCACTGCATTCTCATCAACAGCGGCAACGCCAATGCGGCGACCGGCGAAAGAGGACTGCGCGATGCGGAAGCGGCCGCCGCCCTCGTCGCCGATCGGTTCGGCATCCGGACGAAGCAGACGCTGGTGTGCTCCACCGGGGTGATAGGGGTTCCGCTTCCGATGGAAACGATCGGAAATGGGATCGATTCGATCGTCAAGACCCTTGATGTCACGAACGAAGCGGCTCTGAACGCCGCGGAGGCGATTCTTACCACCGATACGTTCACAAAGCAGGTAGCGGTCGAACTCCTTGTCGACCGGAAGCCGGTCCGCATCGGCGGGATGGCGAAAGGAAGCGGGATGATCCATCCGAACATGGCCACGATGCTCTCCTTCATCACCACCGACGCCAGGATATCCAAAGCGGATCTTCAGGCGTTGCTCGGTTCTTCCATCGAAGATACCTACAACATGATCAGCGTCGACGGGGACACCTCGACCAATGACACGGTCCTGGTCCTCGCCAACGGAGAAGCGGACAACGACGTTCTTTCTCCTTTCCACCCCGATTGGTCTTCTTTCGTCCAGGCGTTCGATCATGTGAACGCCGAGCTGGCGAAGCTGATCGTCAAAGACGGGGAGGGGGCTCAGAAGTTCATCGAGATGACCGTCACCGGTGCAAAGGACAAACAGACCGCCCGGGTTCTCGCCCGCAGCGTGGTATCCTCCAACCTGGTGAAGACCGCGTTCTTCGGCAGCGATGCGAACTGGGGCCGGATCTTCTGTGCGATGGGATACAGCGGAGCCCGATTCACTTTGAAGCATACCGACCTGTTCTTCGCTTCGGAAAAAGGCGAGCTTCAGGTCCTCAAGGACGGGGAGCCGCTGCCCTTTGATGAACGGGAGGCGAAGAGGATCCTCTCGGAACCGGTGATCCGCTGCACCGCGGTCCTGAAAGACGGGGAGGCCTCGGCCACGGCGTGGGGGTGCGACCTCTCCTACGAATACGTAAGAATTAATGGAGATTATCGAAGTTGACGACACATACAGTAGCCCAGGAGATCTTGAAAGCGGAAACCCTCATTGAAGCGATCCCGTATATCCGGCGGTTCGCCGGCGCGATCACTGTCGTGAAGTACGGCGGTTCGGCGATGGTGAAGCCTGAACTGAAGAAAGCGGTCATCGAGGATATCGCGATGCTGAAGTATATCGG
>JAAYQW010000037.1 GCA_012519115.1 Spirochaetales bacterium | reverse complement strand
TCTGCATATATATACTACTATACCCTACGATATAAAGTCAATAGAAAAAGATAAAAAAGAAGCGTAATTTCTTATAAATAAAAAACTACGCTCTACTGGTTTTGGTTAGTTACTGCGGAAGCATGGGGACATGAGTCGGCATCGATATACAGTTCTACCATATCCCTAGAATACCCCACTTTCGAAGCATTGGAAACCATGCAAAAATCAATCATCCATGACATCTTTATGGCTTACATCATTTCCGAATGCTCAATGCGAAACGAATCGCCGGGGGGTACACTGATATGCCTTCAAAGAACACTGCTCTTGAACTAGAACGGTGTTTTATTCTAATGTTTACGAAGTGAAAGTTTTTTTTCAAGGAGCACTATCTATGAACATTTCAGTTTTGCAAGAAGCCCGCTACGGCTATAAGCCCAAATTGCCGACGATTCTTACAAGCGGCGCGTGCAAGCTGGTACCCGTTTTTGGTGAGAAGACAGGCAGCGCTGCCGATAGCGAGGCGATCGCCTCCCTCTTCCCCAACACCTACGGCGCATCGATCGTCAGCTACGCAAAAGGCGAGAACAGTGATGCAAAATCCGTCCGCAACGTCGGAGTGATCCTCTCCGGTGGCCAAGCACCCGGCGGACATAATGTGATCAGCGGACTCTTTGATGCGATGCAAGCGGCAAACCCTGAAAACAGGCTGTACGGCTTTAAAGGCGGTCCGTCGGGAATCCTCAAGGATGATTATCGGATTATCGACGCCGAATATCTTGCCGCCTTCAGAAACACCGGCGGTTTTGACATTATCGGCAGCGGTCGCACCAAGTTGGAAACCGAAGAGCAGTTCGAGACCTGCGCCAAGGTGTGCAAGAAGCATGACATCAGCGCGATCATCATCATAGGCGGAGATGATTCGAACACCAACGCCGCGGTGTTGGCCGAATACTTTCTGCAGAAAAAGCACGATATCCAAGTCATCGGGTGTCCCAAGACGATCGACGGGGATTTGAAGAATGAATCGATCGAGATCTCGTTCGGGTTTGATACCGCAACGAAGACCTACGCCGAATTGGTCGGCAACATCGCCCGCGATGCGAACTCCGCAAAGAAATACTGGCACTTCATCCGTCTGATGGGCCGCTCCGCGAGCCATATCTCCTTGGAGGTCGCCCTGCAGACGCAACCGAACTTCTGCCTGATCGGCGAAGAGATCGGAGCGAAGAATCAAAGTCTTGATGAGGTCGTTGACGAGCTTGTCCAGATCATCGCCGCCCGAGCGGATGACGGCAACTACTTCGGAGTGGGTCTGGTCCCCGAAGGCGTCGTCGAGTTCATCCCCGAGATCAAGGTCCTGATCCAGGAGATCAACACCCTCCTCGCCAAAGAGGAGAAGACCTTCGGTGCGATCGCGGACGATCATGAAAAGATCCGGTTTGTAACGAATCTCCTCTCTTCAGCCTCCGCTCATGTGTTCTCTTCCTTCCCCGAAGCCTTCAGGCTCCAGCTGCTGGCCGACCGCGACTCCCACGGCAACGTCCAAGTCTCGAAGATCGAAACGGAGAAGCTTCTTTCTTCTATGGTTGAAGAGCGGTTGAACAAGATCGGCAAGGGAGCGAA
Source organism: Spirochaetales bacterium (assembly GCA_012519115.1). Taxonomy (GTDB): domain Bacteria; phylum Spirochaetota; class Spirochaetia; order Sphaerochaetales; family Sphaerochaetaceae; genus Sphaerochaeta. The sequence goes on along the minus strand of JAAYQW010000037.1, from coordinate 744 downwards.
GTTCCAGACGCTTCACCACTTCTTCGGTTATGAGGGCCGCTGCGCCTTCCCGACCAACTTCGATGCGGACTACTGCTACAGCCTCGGCTATAACGCGTTCGTCCTCGTCGCTCAGAACCTCACCGGATACCTTAGCAGCGTTACCAACCTCGCCAAGCCCGCTTCCAAGTGGCAGGCGGGCGGAATTCCCATCACGATGATGATGAACATGGAAGTCCGCCACGGTGAAAGCAAGCCGGTCATCCGCAAAGCGCTGGTCGAGCTGGACGGAACACCCTTCAAATACTTCGTATTCAAGCGCGATGAATGGGCCCGCAAGACCGCCTACACCTACCCCGGAGCGGTCCAGTACTTCGGACCGGCCGAATTAGCCGACCGCACCACGATTACCTTGGCCTTGGAGCAAGGTAGATAAAGAGCATTCTTCTTATATGGCTCACTGCAACCGCCTCGAGGGGCGGTTGTTTTGTCTTCCGATATGATCCACCATGGTTTGGCATCCATTCGCATCATGGTTGACACGCAAATGACTCGAATAGCTATTAGTTGCAAATACGTGTCATTTATGGGTCAAATTCTTGAATTATTCGCCTCATTATTGAAACGAAAATGAATCGAATAAATATTCGTTGCATTTTTATTGTGTTTATGACATCATTACGTAGGAGAATGATGCATGAAAGAAAGCAAAACATTAGAGCTGAAAGAAAACATTACAAATACTTTTTTGAAAACCGTCAGTGC
>JAAYQW010000036.1 GCA_012519115.1 Spirochaetales bacterium | reverse complement strand
GTTGACAAGCTCGTTCATCATAGTACAATCGTAACAATTGACGGACCAAGCTATAGATTGAAAGAGAAACTAAAGCAAATGAAATCTATAGATTGAAACCATGGGGTGGCAAAAATTAAGCCGTTGACAAGTGGAAACTTTTAACCCGTTGGTAAGTGGCAAGAATTAACCCGTTGGCGACATTTGCAAATAGATTCTTTGGATGTACTGTCGTAAATTAGGGACATTTGCTTCCTCTATGAATAATACCTTTGAATTTCATTATAGCTTGTGAAAGCTGATTAACAAGAGGTTTGAACTATTTTATGGTTATCCATATATCTGTTATCACCTTACTAAAATTTGCTACTTCTCTCCAGAATTCTCTAATGTATTGACAATTACATCATCCAAGGAATCCATGAAGAGAGATGATGTGCATCACATATCATCAAAAACATTGGAAAAGCGACAACAGATAGGCTCAAAAAACAACTAGTAACTTGACTGATGCTCACCTCTGCGCCAATGATCTTCCATCTCCGTGGCACAGTCCTCGAAGGTGGTCTTCTATGACCGTATTTTACAACTGGTAGCTTATTTCATCATTCTTTGCTCCTTCCTACAAGGAACAGCGTTCACTTTTCTAAGCTAGAGGATATATGTAATGATATGAAGCCTCCGAGTGTTACGACTCAAACAAGGATGAATCGATACGCAAGCGCTACGGATTAAAATCTAAGAAAGGTGGATGCTTTGAATCAGGTGGTTCTCACTGCATCGGACTGGTAGCTCCGCAAACTTAAGTATATGTGATTTTCATAAATTCATTTGAAAACTGTCCATAATAGTTGAGTATGAAGAAGTATTCACCATTTGGGAAAGAAAAATCAAAGCTTGGAGTAAAATCGGCATTAATCCCGGGGTATGAAATCTTTGCACCGTATTGAGTGCATGTTTCTTGAATTGGAGAACATAAATAGTATGAAATCCAAATACTTTGAATCTTCTATCCTTCAATGAGAAATGCTAAACAATGGCGCCTAGAATTGAGAGCTATTGCCCAGGGTGTTATCCATAGTAGGTTTCAAATTCTATATAGCCGCCGATTTCTTTTTTTACTCCCATAGGTTCTATCTACACTAAACGATACTAGTTTAGTTATCATAGTCCATCAGCTCACCAATCTTTCTTAACCAAGAAATGACCTCGCCTTCCGAATCCTTTTCATTAAGCAAATCGAGTGTCATAAATTTGGCAGCGTCAGCATTTAGCCGTTTCTTAGAACTAGAAGTCTTTTTATCAACACTCTTTTCATCTAAATCCTTCCAAGGCTTACCGGATTCACTAGCTTCATGAATTGTTTGTGCAACCAATAAAGGTACATCGTCATAGTCATTAAATGTTATATTACTACACTCAGCCCAAACACTCTTTATTGCTTGAGGATGTAGGTAGTTTTCCATCTCTCGTTTTTTAGTTAGAAGAGCAGTACATCCCGGCTGATCGGCAAACCTGTCAACTTGTTTTTTATGTTCTGATTTTACTCCGGGTTTTTTCAGATCACTATCAAGTAAATAGAATTCAGGTTTGTTCAAACCCTTCATTTTCGAAACCCAGCGCTCAAGATTATTGCCACCCATTGGAAAGAATACAACACTACCTTCATCCTCACATTTAACCAAATCTGGAATACTTGGATCCGTTTGATGTAGAACATGAGAAATATTACAGAGAAAATTAATGTCATTAGCCCCCTCAACTCCAATAAACAAACGAATGTTGTGATCAGGTAGAACCCCTAGAGTGTTAACAATCCGAGGAATAACGGTATCATCAGCGACATATACTCTTCGATTTTTGTCTTCGTCAGCTTCGATAAAACGTATTGACTTTTGGGGTATATCTCGAATTAATGTCGGAGTATGCGTTGTCAGTAATACTTGCTTGTTTGTATCATTTGCTAAATCAGAAAACACCTTCATAAGCATTTTTTGGTTATTAGGGTGCTGGCTTGTTTCTGGTTCCTCTATTGCATAGATTATATCTACATCTGCCTTCTCACTCAAACTCTGTTCAGCTTTGGCTCGAAAAAAGTTCAACAAAATTAGGCGTCGAACCCCACTACCCCTTTTATTTATGGGGATTTGGTCATTGTCAATGAGACTTGTTTTAAAAACACTTTTCCAGTTCGGAGGAACAAAAACAGGAGTGAGTTCGTTAGCCAATGAAGGATCCATTTCTTTTAATTTTTCGATTGTTTTTCTTGCTAAAACCTCAACTTCATTTTTTACATAATTTGAGACTTCATTCAGTTTTTCTTCTTGCTCTTTTATTGCTTGATCAATCGCAGCTTTTAATGGGTCTTGTGCCTCAGGATCTTGGTCTGTACTGGCTCGATCAGATTTGAACAAAGAGAAAACAGGCAATTCATTCTTGAGATTATCCCAAATCTTCTTATTGTCCTCACCTGTACCAGTCAGCTCAACTTCTCTCAACTCCAATTCAAGATTATCACAAGATTCCCATATCGCCTTACGAATTTCAGCATTGACACTTTGATTGACATTTGCTAGGTCAACCCCTAACTGAGAAGCTCTTGTTTTCAGTTGTGTATTCTTTAGTGTTAATAAGTCATCATATTGAGGCTTAGAGGGATGATAGGCAAATGCGGTGACTGTCTCCTTCGGTGTCTTAAGGGAACAATCATACCTTTTATGAATTTCTAGAAAACCCTTCTTATTCAGAAGATATTCTTTAGAAAGAGAAGTCTTATTTGTTGCATCTAGTATCAGTTGATTCGGAAATCCAGAAAAAGAACAAATAATCCTCACATCCTGAGCATCTCCACCTATCGAAGCATCAGCTTGTTCTATCATTTTTGGTTCAGCTAAAAAGATATTTAAGGCATCAAACACAGCAGATTTGCCCACATCATTTTTTCCTATGAAAACAGTCAAATCATTGATTGGAATCCATGTTTCTTCTTTGTAACATCGAAAGTTTTTTAATCCTACTTCAACGAGTTTCATGGTTTATCTCCTATTCTATCAATCGAGCTAGGACTTTGTCGCATTTTAGAGACTAAAATACAGATGTCCAATTATCCTCCATTAATAGTCTGTAGTATTGAAACGGTTCGATAACTTAGTATGAATTTTGTTTCTATGAATTTGAATCCGTTTGGTGTAGAAATTATATCCCATCCTATCCAAGGAAGGAATCCCAAACAGTCGAGTAGATACCGCGCAAAATGGGTAATGAGACCGCTGCTGATGGAATAACAAATCGTTGACGATGGGACAAGCATCCGAGGGGCATAACGTAATCAAACAAGTACCCACCTTCAGAGCAGTTTCAGCCGAAGACAAATACTATTTCGGAGGTTATCGTGTATTATTCATATGCTGAAAGCGCCAGTTTGGTTATGTGGAAATCACTCTCATATGATTTTCGTTACGATGGAGCTTTGCTTATAAGCTAACGGCCTCGTCTCTCCGCCCTTGGCCGTTCAATAGCGCCCTGTCGGCCGTTTTTCAACACCCTCTGACTCCACTGTGTCGAAATTGTGATTGAAAGCAATGAATTATTCTTAAAAAGGAGCTGATACCTTGACTGGCCTTCAATCTCTGCAGTGCTGGCCTTTTTTACTCCGCGCTGGCGACCTTCTGTAATCGCGTTTTTCATTCATACAAGCACATGGTTCACTTTTTATCTAGAGGACATACGTAATGGTGAGGCTACAATCTATACGGATTGAACACGGATGATTCGATGAGCAATCGCAAGGGATTGGATTCCAAAGAAATTTGATACTTTGAAACAGGTGACTTTCACAGCACCGGACTGGCGGCTCCGCCGCATCGTAGTATTCACCCGGCCTTGAGCTTTGGACAATCTATCAGGGGTGGATTGTTGCAAAATGCTCTAAAGGTTGAAGTGAAAAGCAGAGATATGCGCCTTGATTAACCGCTTCAAATCATAGTTTTTAGGACGCCGCCCCGACTTGGCCTTAGTTCCCTCATTTGTAACGGTCGCACTATCCCATCACCAGCGGTCATGATACCTTTTTACAACGGTGAAAACACTAAATTTCGAATTGAAGCAAATCAACTAGATATTCTGAATAGGTAATATAGCACTATTACAGGAAATCAGATGAAAAACTTATCGCCAAAGTATCAAACCAACCCACATTTTAACCAAATAGATCAAACCATTAACTGGGAAAAAAAGTTGTCTTTTGAGTTAATTCAATCAAGAAAATGTAATCTAGACACATTTCTAAAAATGATTTACATGAGAAAGATAGAGAATGTTTTTAAATATTCTGAATTCTCTGAATTCAAATCTGTTTATTTCAAATTAGATTGTGAACGATTTAGAATTTTAATTCTGAATATTGCTCCTAGTGATGTAGCAGCTGTGCTTAGACAAATAAGAATTCAACGTGGTTATTCTCTCGAACAACTTGCACGTTTGACAGGTTTTTCAAAATCTTCCATTTCCCATCGAGAAAGTTTTAAGACATTAACCTTTCCTAATCTAAAAACAATACAAAAATACTTGAATTCTTGTAATTTAACGTTTTTCCAATTTATATTTTTGATTGTTTTAAAAGTCTTGACCAAGTAGTATACAATGCAGTTCACAATTTTAGGGTAGATTGAAAAATAAAGATTCTCAACCATCGTTTTGTTATAAATTGAAAAGCTTTATAAAACAAGAAAATTTCTCCTAAGGTACATATACAGTCAATTATAAATAAAAATAAAATCATTCCAAAACAACATGATCAGTCTTTTCTTTATCAGGAGGGCGCTACGGAACGACTTGGTTTTCTTTCTTTGAACCCCCGACGGAACCCATCTGATCATCACCTCGGCGACGTCTCCATCGCTTTTGCTCTATCAAATCTGTGATTAATCCTTACAGTATCATGGAAACGAAGTGTGCCCAGCCTCTTGGCTGGGCACAAATGGATACTGGCCAGCTATCAGGCCTTGTAAACAGGAATCTCCTGATAGGTGGTATGCAACAGGTGATGAGCCTTGTCACTCAGCGGCTTTTCGAAGTACTCCTCGTAGAGCTTCTGAATCGCCTCATTGTGGTGGGAACATCGGATGGCGGAATTCTTGTCATCCTGATAGAGTCCGCCTGCCCGCTCCTCACGGAGAACGTCCGTTGCTCCGTAAGGCTGTCCGCCACCGGCGATGCATCCGCCCCGGCAAGCCATCACTTCGATAAACTCGTATGGAGCTCGTTCACCCTTCGCTTTTGCAGCTCGGAGCTCATCCATCACTTCTTTGGCATGCGACAATCCGTGAATGACCACTACGCGCACCGGCGTGCCGTCGATATCCACGGTCCCTTTCTTCACTTCTTCAAGACCTCGGACGGCTTCGACTTCGATGTTCTTCAGCTCTTTGCCGGTAACGACGTGGTAAGCGGTCCGAATCGCCGCTTCCATCACTCCGCCGGTAGCACCGAAGATCGTTCCGGCACCGGAGTAGTCGCTGATCGGGTTGTCGGCTTCCTCTTCTTCAAGCGAGAGGAAATCGATTCCCATCTGTTTGATCAGGCGAGCCAGCTCCCGGGTCGTCAACACAAGATCAACATCCCTTAACCCGCTGGAGAACATGTTCTCGTCACGAAGAGATTCGAACTTCTTCGCGGTGCACGGCATGATCGCCACGGTGTAGATCTTCGAAGGATCGATTCCCATCTTTTCTGCCCAGTAGGTCTTCTGGACCGCTCCGACCATCTGCATCGGACTCTTTGCGGAAGAGACGTTCTCGAGCAGGTCGGGGTAGTATTTCTCCACATAGTCGATCCACGCCGGACAACAGGAAGTCAGCTGCGGAAGCACTCCTCCGTTGCCAATCCGTTCAAGCAGTTCGCTTCCCTCTTCCATGATCGTCAGGTCCGCTCCGAAGTTCGTATCATGCACCGCTGCCGCACCGAGGCGGCGCAAGGCGGCGTAAATCTTCTTTGTCGTAACCGTTCCGGCGGGAAGATCGAAGGATTCGCTCAAACCGACCCGGATCGCGGGGGCGATCTGCACGACGATCTGTTTTTCGGGATCGTTCATCGCTTTGAGGTAGTCGGCGATCTGATCCTTTTCATAGATGGCACCGACGGGACAGTGAACCACGCATTGTCCGCAGCGGACACAGGGGCTGTCCTCCAGCTGAAGCATCGCTGCCGGGGCCATCACCGTCATATCGCCGCGACCGATGAACTCGAGGGCGAACACTCCTTGAAGATCCTGACACACTTGGACGCAGCGGCCGCACTTGATGCACTTCTCCGGCTCCAGTACGATCGAAGCGCTGGAGGCGTCTTTCGGCCGTTTGCTCAGCCTCACTTCGTACGGCTGATCGCGGATGCCGAATTCAGCGGCCAGATCCTGAAGCTCGCACTCGCCGTTGCGGATGCACGACAAACAGGTGGAGGGGTGGTTTGAAAGAATCAGCTCCAAGATCGTCTTTCGAACCTCGAAGAGCTCGGCATCGTGGGTGATCACGCTCAGCCCTTCACTGACCGGGGCGGCACACGCACGAATGATCTTTGCCGAACCCTCTTGTTTGACGATACATAGGCCGCAGGATCCGAACGGTGCCAGATCATCGTGGTAACAGAGAGTGGGAATCTTCACCCCCGCTTTCGTCGCCGCCTGCAAAACCGTCATTCCTCTTGTTACATCAACGGATATTCCATTTATCTTTACTTGAAAATCACTCACCTTACGTCCTCCTAGGAGACCATCACGGCGCCGAAGCGACAGACATCAGAACAGACCCCGCACTTGATGCAGACCGAAGGGTCGATCACGTGCGGTTCTCGCCGTTCACCGGTAATGGCATGCACCGGACACTTGCGAGCACAGAGGGTGCAGCCGGTGCATTTCTCGGGATCGATCGAGTACGTCACCAGGCTCTTGCATTTCCCGCTCGGACACTTTTTATCCACGATGTGGGCAAGGTATTCATCCCTGAAGTGGGTCAACGTGGAGGCGACCGGATTCGGAGCGGTCTGACCCAAGGCGCAGAGCGAACCCTTGCGCATCGCTTCTCCGATTTTCTTCAAGGTATCCAGGTCTTCCACCGTCCCGTTGCCGAGGGTGATCTTGTCCAGGATATTGAGCAGCGAGCGTCCGCCGATTCGGCACGGAGCGCACTTGCCGCACGATTCTTCGACGGTGAAATCGAGGTAGAACTTCGAGACGTCGACGATGCAGTCGTCCTCGTCCATGACGATCATTCCACCGCTGCCCATCATCGAACCGGCTTTGATCAGGGAACCGAAGTCGATCGGGGTATCCAGGTCTTTTTCGGTGATGACTCCACCGCTGGGTCCACCGGTCTGGACGGCTTTGAACTTCTTGTCGTTCGGAATTCCGCCGCCGATGTCGTAGACGATTTCGCGGAGCGTGGTTCCCATCGGTACTTCAACCAGTCCGGAGTTGCGGATCTTTCCGGTGAGGGCGAAGACTTTCGTTCCCTTCGAATCGGAGGTTCCTATCCGGTTGAACCAGTTTCCACCCTTGGAGATGATCACCGGGATGTTCGCCCAGGTTTCAACGTTGTTGATCACCGTCGGTCGATCCCACAATCCCTTTACCGCCGGGAAGGGGGGCCGAGGCGTGGGCATTCCCCGCTTGCCTTCAATCGACCGGAGCAATGCGGTTTCTTCACCACAGACGAACGCTCCGGCGCCCAAGCGGATTTCGATATCGAAATCATAACCGCTGCCGAGGATGTTTTCACCCAACAGACCATACTCGCGAGCCTGAGCCATCGCGATCTCCAAGCGTTTGATCGCAAGGGGATACTCGGCCCGAATGTAGATATATCCTTTCTTCGCTCCGATCGTCTTTCCGCAAATGGTCATCGCTTCCAGGACGGAATGCGGGTCGCCTTCCAACGTCGAACGGTCCATGTACGCGCCGGGGTCGCCCTCGTCAGCGTTGCACACGACATATTTCACGTCGTTTTCGACGTTTTTGGAGAAGTTCCACTTCATCCACGTCGGGAAGCCCGCACCGCCGCGGCCACGGAGGCCGGCCGTCTTGAGCTCATTGATGATATCATCGCTCGTCAGCTCGAAGAGAGCTCGTTCAAGAGCGTGGTAGCCGTCTCGGGCGATATACTCGTCGATGTTCTCCGGATCGATCGTGCCGCAGTTGCGGAGCACGACTCGGAACTGCTTCTGGTAGAATTGAATGTCTTCCACCTTGGCGTGCTTCTGAGACAAGGTCTTGTCATACAGAAGCCGCTGGACCTGTCGCCCTTTGATGATGTGCTCGGCGATCAGTTCCTTTGCGTCGGAAGGTTCGACCTTCACATAGAAGGAATCTTCCGGCAATATCTTGACGATCGGTCCTTGTTCGCAGAATCCGAAACAACCGGTCTTGACGATTTGCACGTCATTGGCAAGGCCGTTGGCTTCGCACTCTTCAATCAGTTTTTGGTAGATTGCGTCGGCTTTGCTCGACTCACATGCCGTACCGCCGCAAACCAGGATGTAGTGTTTAAATGTCATTATCTGCCCCCATCCTGCTTGATGATATCAGCCGCCGGGCGATCAAACATATGGTCCGTCACCAGGCGTTTTCCGAGAATATGCTCTTTCACGATCTTGCGCGCTACATCCGCATCCACCTTTCCATAGATCACCGGCGGCATATCGGGAAGAATGACCTCCACCGTCGGCTCGACATAGCACAAGCCCATGCACCCGGTCTGGGTGATCGCCACGTGCTTGATCTTCTCTTCATCCAGAACGGAAAGGAACGTGCTCAACGTTTCCTTCGCCCCGGCGGCGATCCCGCACGTTCCCATGCCGATGATGATCCTGCAGTCCTTGCCCTCGATGGAGCGTTTTTCCAGAGCTTCCTGTTTTTCCTCACGGAGCTTTCTCAGCTCTTCAAGCGTCATTTTTGCCATAGCATCCTCAACTCAACGCGGCCTCCTGGCTCGCAATGTACTCTTTCAACAAGTGCAGGTTTCCACTCATTTCGAGGTCGCCCAACACTCCTATCAACTCCTTGCGGTCTAACGCATATCCGTCGGTTTCCGTTTTTCGTTCGATCACCAGCGATCCTGCTTTCGGATGGGCGAGCAGTGTCATGAACGTCGACACCACATCGCCGAGCGGCGGGGTATCGATCGAAGCGGGGTCGAAGGTGAAGCGGACGGTCGTTCCCACTCCCACTTCAGACCGGAGGGTCAATTCCCCTCCGGCGAGCTCCGTCGCCTGGTTCAGGAAGCTCAATCCCAGTCCCACCTTTCGATGAGGGTGTTTCCCCTCTTCGGTGCTGAATGGATCGAGCACTCGCTTCATCACTTCTTCGCTCATCCCTTTGCCGTTATCCGTCACCGTTACCGCGAACGCTTCAGCGGTTTCTTGGAGAACCACGCGCGTTTCAGTGCTGTTTGCTTCAAACGCGTTTTGCACCACTTCAAGCACGTAGTCGGTGATCGCGATATGCATACGCCTTCCGTCAGGAAAACTGCTTGATGATCGATGCAATCTCGTCTTTGGTGACTTTTCCGAACACCTCGGTTCCGACAGTCAAGACGGGAGCCAAGCCGCAACATCCAACGCAGCGAACTGCTTGAAGGGAGAAGTTTCCATCCTCCGTCACTTCCCCGACGCCGATTTTCAGCTGCTTTGACAGCTCTTCAATCAACGACTGACCGCCTTTGAGATAGCACGCGGTACCCATGCATACCTGGATATTGTGCTTTCCGGGTTTAGTCAATTTGAAGAAATGATAGAAAGAGATGACCCCCCAGATCGTGGCAAGCGGAACATCGAGCATCTCCGCTACCTGATCTGCCGCGCTTCGGGAGATGTAGCCATGCTCTTCTTGCACTTGGTGCAAGACCATGATCAGATTGCCGGGCTTGTTCTTCCACGTTTTGATGAAATTCACAAGCTCGGGGGAGAAGGTTACGGTGTTTGTTTCAGTCATAGGGCCTCCAGTATCCATCTGGTTTCGATAATACAGTACCTTTTAAACGCGAAGATGTACATATAAATTATGAAAATACTCGAAGCCGGTGCATTGTATTTTCGAATACAAGACGATATGTTTACTCTAGCACACAATTAATGTACCCGCATTCATATTAATAGGAGAAAATCCGATGAACAACGACCAACTGGTACGTGTAACTCGATATTTCCGTACGCTTAACCGCTTGAAGACAATCGGTCTCGAACGAGTGTTCGCTCATAACCTCGCCGATGCCGCCGGCGTTTCCGCGGCGACGGTTCGAAAAGATTTCTCCCAGCTGGAGATCCACGGGCAGAAGCGGGGCGGTTACGATCTTTTGGAACTGCTTGCAGCATTGGGGGAGCTTCTGGGCAAGGGGGACAGCCAGAACTGCATCATCATCGGATGCGGACGAATCGGAAGGGCGTTGATGCACTACAGCGGCTTTGAACAGGATGGGATAAAGGTGGTTGCCGGTTTTGACAGCGATCCCTTGGTATACAGCGACTCATCCCACCCGGTTCCGGTCTACCCCCTCAGTCGAATTGATGAAGTGGTTCAAGCCCGTGATGTGAAGGTGGGCATTCTCACCGTGCCGGAACAAGCGGCCGGCGACAGCTACGAACGGCTCCTTGCCAGCGGAGTGACGGGAGTCCTCAACTTCACCCCGGTTACGATCAAAGCCCAGGTCCAAAAGGATGGCCGGATGCCCGTCGTCCACAACATCAACATCGCCTTGGAGCTGGAGCAGATCTTCTATGAGCTCAAATTCCCCAAGGGCTCCGAGTGAGGGTGACCATCACGGGAAGATGGTCGCTGTAGCCGCTGAGCGTCTTCAAGTTCCAGCGCCGCGGAGTTCCGTCGCTGTTCAGCAGGTAGGGAAAACGGATCACTTCGAAGGAGGAATACTCCCACTTCTTGCGATCGAACAAGGAAGCGGAGAGAAGGATCTGATCGTACTGGTGCCATGCTCCCCCGTAGCAATACGATCCCTCAAGGCGGGAATCTTCGGCCAGATAGGGGTTGTAGAAGATTCCCGGACCCAGGAAATCCTCGCTTCCGCTGATCAACAGCGAACCGGCTCGACCATAGAGCTTCGCCTGCGGGTGGACCACGTCGACGAGAGCGGTCTGCACCCCCTCATGTTCATGCACGACCCTCGGATTCTGATTGAAGTCTCCGCAGATGAGCACCGCGTTGTCATAATAATCCCTGCTCGCCAAAGAGACGCTTTTCGCATTCTCGATCCTCAGCGGTTCGCTTTCGCTGAACTCCCCTATCTGGCTTTTGGCGTGCAGGGCGAAGATGACGACCTCTTCGACGGGAGTTTCAACGATGACTTCCAAGATGTTTCTTCCCTGAGGGACCGCATGGACCGAAGAATGGATGATCGGATGGCGGCTGATCGCCCCGACGCTGATCGGCGACCCCTCCGTCTGGGCGACCGCATAAGAGCGGTACCCCTTTTTCGCTAGGTGAAACGTGAGCAGGTCCTCGACGACCCGTTCATTCTCGATCTCCTGAAGGATGATCACATCGGGATGGTTGAGAGCCGGATCAAGCAGGATCCTGCCGAGGTTCCTGAGCCGGAACCGATAGGAGCGTTCGCTCCACTTCCCGGGGTCTTGATACTCGGCATGCTCCGTTCCGTCGAGGGTCGCATCGAAGAGGTTCTCCACGTTGTAGGAGAGAACCCGGAAGGTATCCGCATCAGCCGGAATATCGCACGAGCAGCCGAGAAACGAGGTGATGAGAATCAGAAGAAAGAGGATCATACCCACCTAAGGGGACAAAGATATCGTTTCGCTTCAGCTGTTTCAGCTCTTGCTGATGAAGTAGGTGAAATAGAGGAGGGCGATCATGTCGATCACATCGAAGGATTCAAGGCTCATCGTTTCGGCTTTCAGCAATCCTTCCTTCAGGTTGTTCAAACTCGAATCCGCCTCCACGTCACTTGAACGCAGGGACTCCAGACAGAGATCGACCAGCATGGACCACTGTTCTTTCGCAAAAATCTGAATGATGTCGTTATAGTTCTGATCGATCATCGTCAGGTCGCGCGCTTCGGAGAGGAACCCGGTAAGATATGCTTTCGTCGGACTCAGGTTCCGATCCTCATACAAGGAGGCCAGGCTCGGCGGCCCGAAGCGGAGCAAGGAGGCGACGACCGAATAGCTGGTTTGACGGAACGTGCCGCTGCGTCCCTGTTCAACGAAGATGAAGAACTCCTGGAAGAACCTCCCATCTTTGTCCATGAAGCGTTTGGCGACCAGATAGTCGATTACTTCGTCGATATGCTTGGCGGAGCGGCTGAGTTCATTGACCACATCGAGATATTCATCCGAGTCGCTAATCCGAGCCAACGACTTTGACGCCATCGACCGGACCGAAGCCCATCGACCGTGAAGAAGCAGGTTGATCAAGACGTTCTTCGCCTTCTCTTCCTTCCTGTAGGATCCGAGGGCGGCGATCGCATCGAGCTGGACATAGGAGTCATCATCCTGAGCGACCTTGATCAAATCATCCAACAGCGATTTTCGAGGCCGGTCGCCGATCGCCCGGACCGCTTCAAGCTTGTCCACGTGGAAGGGGCTGGCGAGAATCGAACGAAGTTCTCTTGTCGCCAGATAGTTCAGGTTTCCCCCGAGGTTGAGCATCAGCATCCGCCGCTTCGCCGGATCGCTTGTCCGCTCAAGCCGTTCGATCATCGAGACCGCCCGGATGCCGTGCCTCGAGAACACCACTTGGGCGGCGGCTTGGGACGAGTAGGCTCCGATCTCCTGGATTCTGAGAGCGACCAGAGCTTCGACCAGGATCAGGGCGAAGCCGAAAATGAAGACGAGGGTTGTAGGGTTCCACATTAAGTAAATAGAGTTCTTGGGATATTCTCACATTGGTTAAGACTAAGTATCACATTATATAGTAGTATGTTGGCATCAAAGGAAAGGAGAGGGGAGCAGCCTCCTACCACAG
>JAAYQW010000035.1 GCA_012519115.1 Spirochaetales bacterium | reverse complement strand
CCCTCCGCAAGAGCCGGGAAGAGCTTGACAAGGATTGGGAGTACGTCACCAAGATGGTGATGATCGGTCGGGATCTGATGATCGGAAACCCCAGACTCCATACCCTCGGATTCAAAGAGGAGTCCTACGGCCGCAACGCCATCGCCGCCGGGTTCCAGGGCCAGCGCCAATGGACCGACCACTGGCCGAACGGCGACTTCATGGAAACGATGCTCACCTCCAGCTTCGACTGGAACGGCATCCGGGAGCCGTTCATCATGGCGACCGAAAACGACCACCTCAACGGAATCAGCATGCTCTTCGGAAAGCTGTTGACCAATCGAGCGGTGATCTTCAGCGACGTGCGGACGTACTGGAGCCCCAAGAGCGTCGAGCGGGTGACCGGCTGGAAGCCCACCGGGCTGGCGAAAGACGGGTTCATCCACCTGATCAACAGCGGCGCGACGACCCTCGATGCCGCCGGGCAGATGACCAATGAGAAGGGCGAGCCGGCGATGAAGCCGTACTGGGAGATCACCCCCGAGGATGTCCAGAAGACGTTGGACAACACCCGCTTCAGCGTCGGAAACCTTGGATACTTCCGCGGCGGCGGGTTCTCCTCCACCTTCTTAAGTGAAGGCGGAATGCCGGTGACGATGCTTCGGCTGAACATGGTCAAGGGCGTCGGCCCGGTTCTTCAGATCGCCGAGGGATGGACTGCCGATGTTCCTGAGGAAGTCTTCGACATCATCAACAAGCGAACCGACCAGACCTGGCCCACCACCTGGTTCGTTCCCCGCCTCGTGAAGCACGAAGGTCCCTTCAAGGATGTCTATTCCGTGATGGCAAACTGGGGAGCAAACCACGGGGCGATCGCCTACGGGCACATCGGCGCCGATCTGATCACCCTCGCTTCGATGCTCCGGATCCCGGTCAACATGCATAACGTGGCGGAGAAGGACATCTTCCGCCCCAGCGCTTGGTCGATGCTCGGGATGGACAAGGAAGGCTCGGACTTCCGCGCTTGTGCGACATTCGGACCGTTATACGGCAAATACTAAAAACGCAAATCATCGTATTGGGGAGGCTGGAATCCAGCCTCCTCATCTTTTATCCCTCGTAGCGGATGCTTTCAGCGATATCCCTGAGGTAGACGATGAGGCCGCGGGTCTTCTTCTTGTAGAGCCGACGTGCTGCGTCGATATAGGTCTCGATCTGGAAGCGGTGAGCCTCTTCATCGACGAAGCGGTCGCTCTTGAAGTCGATGACCAGTATTTCATCGCCCCGGTCGACCAAAAGGTCGATCGCCCCCTCCGCTACGACGGTCCGGCCTTCGTGCTGCAGGCGGCTGAAGAAGCTCATCTCCGACTTGAAGGGATGGCCAAGAACTTCATTCACACACAGCCGGCTGTGGATGAAGTTGTCACTGAGGAGAAGCGCATCGGACAGAACCGCCTCCGTCTCTCTTTTGGTAAGCAACTCTTTGAAGGAATCCTCCATATAGAAGAGCGGATCGAAAAGGTCTTCCTTCATGAGGCGGGCTTCGATCAGGCGGTGGACGAACGTTCCAAACAAAGCGGAGCATTCCTTTTCACCAAGGAAGACGTCGCTTGCGATCGACGGCAGCTCCTTGACGAACGTACGTTCAACCTCCGGAGCGAGAGCCGTAACCGCATACCGGAGCGCCTCCGCCTGATAGGGAGCGTCAACGCTCTCATACCAGGGCTTCAGCTCGTCAATCGGCACGTCTGCTTTGCGATCTTGATAGAACACATCGGAAGCGACATCTTTGATCAATTCGAAGAGAATCTTCCCGCGTTCCAATTTCGGATCGTACGGGTCGATTCCAAGGGCCTGACAGAGAAGCAGGAGAAACGTCCGCTCCTTTCCATCAATGTTCCGATTCTTTTCATGAAAGCTCCCGCTGATGACTAAGTGGGTCTCCGCCCGGGTGAGGGCGACATAGAGCAGCCGCTTCAGCTCGGCGAGCTCTTGGGGGGCCTCTCCTTCATCAAAGAGATCGGCGACGTTGCTGACCCGCTCCACCTTCCCCAGCTCGCTGGTCACGATCGTCGCATCAAGATAGTCCGGAAGGGAATGCCCCAATATGGTTGAGAGTTTCTTTCCTTGATTACGAATCCCACCCCCGGCATTGGCGAGGATGACGATCGGGAACTCGAGACCCTTGGCCTGGTGCACCGACATAATCTGGATCCCCTCTTCTTTTTCCCTGATCAGATCCATCTCTTCAAGGCGCTCATTCCGTCCGAGGCGCTCCCGAAGATAATCGAGGAACTCGCTGAGCGTCCTGCCTTCTTCCTGAAACGTCTGGGCGAGTCGATAGATCAGCTCGTAGTGCTCGATGTAGGCGTGGTAATGGCGGTTCTGGATGTAGTGGTGGGCGTAGCCGCTTTCATGCCACAGCATGAATATGAGGCGCTCCAGGCGCTGGACGGTCGCCGCCTCTTTCAGATTCTCAAAGAAGCGCTTCATGTATACCATTTTCTTTTTGTCGACCTCGCAAAGGGTATCGACGACGGTGAAGAGTTCCTCGCTTTGAAGGAGATCGACCAAGGCGCTGTCATTGATGAAACAGAACGGTGATCGAAGCACCACCGCGTAGGAGAGCCGGTCCGAGGGATGGATAAGAAGCTGCAGCATGGCGTAGAAGTCGTTGGTGATCGCCTCCAGAAAGAAGGAGCGGGCCATCACCACCGTATAGGGAATCGAAAACAGCCTCAGAGCCCGCTCAAGGTGGAGCTGGTTCGAGGTGGTGCGCATGAGAATCGCGATATCGTGCGGCTTGGGTCTTCGGAGCCCATTCTCCGAAGGAATGAGATACTCGTCGCCGTTGAGGATGTGATCGATCTTTGCAGCCAGATGATACGCCTCGGCGAGGGAATCTTCCGCCAGCTCCTCCTCGTCCGGTTCGGCATTCTTCACATACGGCTTGATCGCCAAGGTGATTTTCGGACCGATTCCTTCCTTTGGCTCCCGGAACGCCAAGGGTTCGAAGTCCGCCTCGAAGGGTTCGCCCTCGTTCTTCATGATCGACGGAAAGATTTCATTGTACCAGGTGATCAGGCCGGGTTCGCTCCGGTAGTTCCTGGGCAGCTTGACGCTCATCCCCCCGATCCCCTGAAGCTCCTTCGCCAGAGCCTTGAACACGGAGACGTCGCTGCCCCGGAAGCGGTAGATCGACTGCTTCTCGTCTCCGACGAAGAAGAGCTTGTCCCGCGAAAGATCAGCGACGGAAGGAATGCCATCTACTTCAGACCCTTCTTTTTCCGCAAGGAGATAGAGAAGATGCTTCTGCTCCTCGTTGTTGTCCTGGAACTCGTCGATCATGATGTAGCGATATGCCTGCTTGTAGAAAGCGCGGAGCTTCTTGTCGTTGACGAGCGTCTTGACGGCGAGGCTGGAGACATCCGCATAGGTTACGATCGATGCGGCCCGCTTCCGAACCCGGTGTCCTTCAAGGAACCGGGCGACGAATTCGACAACCGAGGCGAACTCTTCTTCGTCGAGGAAGAAGACGGCGCAGATGGCGAGCTTCTCTCGGATGTCAAGATACTCCTCCTGCAACTCGCGGATCGCTACAAGAGTCGGATTCGTCTTATCTGTTCCGACTCTATTGAAGTATCCAAGATTCCCGACAAGCGCGTTCGGGATCGCCTCCTCTTCCCCCTCCTCGAGAAGCTTCAGCCACGCTTCGGTGAACTCGGCGATCTTTTGAAGGGTTTTCAGCTTGCTTCCCCGGGCAAGATCCTGAAAAGTGGTCAGGAGCCATTCAAAGCGGACCAACATCCGCTGATACTTTTTCCGAACCGCCGTCTGAATCTCATCGGCGACGCGCTTCGCCTCGAACTCGACTCCCATCGGATATTTCTTCGAAAGGACGAGAAGAACCTCTTCGACGAGGTCGTTCGGCGAGTAGATGCCGCTGAGCAGCTTCGCTCCCCGATTCTGCGGAACCTCCTCCAGCAGCTCGATCGCCACTCTCCGGGCGAGATTGAGGTTCGCCTTGTCATCCACCTGGAACTCGGGGCTCAGCCCATGCTCGTGGGCGCTGCCCTTTAGGACTTGGGCGCAGAAGGCATCGATCGTGCTGATCGGGGCGCTGGAAAAGGAAGCGAGTTGGGCTTGGATTTCATCGTCGTCTTTACTACAGAGCGAGAGGTGGTCGTGGATCCGGCGGTGCATCTCCCGGGCGGCTTTGCGGGTGAAGGTCAAGGTGAGAATCTGATCGAAGCGCGCCTTGCGCTCCAGGACGAGGCGCACGAAGCGATAGCTTAGGACCATCGTTTTCCCGCTTCCCGCTCCGGCGCTCACCACGCAGTTCACATCGGCGTTGATCGCCTTCATCTGGTCTTCATCGGGATAGAGAGAAACGCGTTCAAGGAATCGCTCGAAGGTGATCATGGCGTCGAGTACCTCCTTCGGCACAGTGCCCGGAAGGAACATTGCCTGCACGCCTTGTCACCGGGGGTGGCGGCGAAATCACCTCTTTGGACTTCAGATAGGATTCGCTCCAACATCTTGTCCAGTTCGATTCGGCAGAGCTCCTGCTTTTTCGCATCCTTCCGTTCGTACAGGAACCGGTATTTACCGTCTTCAACGGAGTAGTAGGCGGCTACCATCGCTTTACCGAGATCGTTTCGTTCGATGAGGGCCTGATAGACCAACAGCTGATAGGAGACGGCTTGTTTGACTTGTTCATCTTTTTCATATTTGACCGGATCGAACCCTTTACCCTTTTTGAAGTCGACGACCCCCCACTGATTCTCCTTCCGGTCGATCTCGATGATCCGGTCGATCCGCCCGTCCAAGATCACCCGGTCCCCTTTCCATTCAAGCTCCTTTTCGATCTCGGAAGTTCTGAGATTCTCAAAGAACTTCTTTTCCTGTTCCAAAATCTTAAGAATCTTTGGACGGAAGGTATGGATGATCCACTGGCGGATCGAAGCGGTGGGTCCCTTGGTTCCGTATGTCTTCAGAAGCGCATGGTCGAAGGCTGTTTGAAGCTCAATCTTATAGGATTCGATCTTCCCGCTGTCGAAGTGGCCGATCGAGGAGAAAAACCTTCCATAGGCATCGTGCAGCAGCACCCCGATCGCCTTGTTGTCGATCAGGGTTTCCCGGTAGTCGAACGGCTCGATCTTGTACAGGTAGCTCGCCAGATAGGTATACGGGCACTTGGCGAAGGCATCGATTTTCGTGGCGGAGAGCGGGAGCCGTCCATCTTCCTCATAGGGAAGCCCTCTGAGGTGTTCCCTGATGGGAGACCATGTATGGTCGTTTTCCTGACTCCGACGGCGCAGCGAGCCAATCTCCGCACGGTTGAAGCTTAGCCTCTGCAGGTAGGTCGGTTTCTGATCACCTCCCTTCTTCAGGACTCGTTTCAGCTCGCCGCTCAGCGGATCCTTGTCAAGAAGGAGGCTTTCCTCGTGCAGATGAACCGTTCCCTCTTCGAGGAAAAAGAAGTGGATGAGCTTCTCTCCATTGTTTGAGCGGCGGTGGCATGACAGGATGCTGTTACCCAAGGACGCCGCTTGGAGGTGATATCGTCCGAGCTCCTTCCACTTCATCAGGATTTGCCGAACTCGTTCGGAAAGGAAGGGGAATGGATCATCGACCACTTCCGCCCCCTCCTGGTCGAGTCCCAGGAAAAAGCGGTTTGGACCGGCGATGCTCGCTCCTTGCGGCCAGCGATAGACCCCGATTCCTTCATCCTGCTGCTGGGGGACATACTGCGTCCTCTGCAGATGGGAGAGAAAAAGGGCGTACAGACCGTCGAGACGTTCACGGTTGCACGCCCTGAGGGCCTGGTCAAGCTTCTCGATCTGTTTCATGGCATGGGCGAACACCTCCTCCTGGAGGGTTCCATGCCATTCCTCTTCTTCCCAGAACCGCTTGCGAAAGAAGGAAAGCGAACGGACTAGGTCGGCGACCGTAGTTGCCTGGACGATGGCGGTGAGCGCATCGCGGAACGTCATATACCATCTTCTCAAGGAACGATTGCTCAGGCGCAATTCGAAGTAGTCGGGGGGGGCCTGCGATCCATAGAGGATCGTATCCTTCAGGCAGAGGCGGATGAATTCCTGGATGCGTTCCTTATCCTTCCAGGGAATCGCCGGTTCCAGCAGGAGGGCTTTCAGGCTTTTCAACATAAAACGGTCGCTGTGCACTTCGTTCATCAAGGAGAAGAAGCGGCCGGCGGGATACTTCAAGATTGAACGACCCTGACGGACCGCAAGCGGAATGCCGTAGAAGTATGCCTCATCCTCCAGCGTCGCAAGCAGCTCATCGCTGTTGGCCAGGCAGATCATGATCTCATGCGTCGCCACCCCCTGCTCGAGCAGGTCTCGGATCCGACGGAGGGTTGAACGAATCTCCTGAAGATGGTTCGCATACACGTCGACCGTAGGGGTATCCGCCTTGGGCGTTGGAATCAGCTTCAGCCAGGTTGGTCTGCCCAGCTCTTCATACAGGGTGACAGCTTCACTCTCCAGATCGCTGTAGAGAATCCGAACCTCCCGCTCCGTGTTCCAACCGCTCGGAACGGATACCGGGTCGTAGTCGGGTTCGAACAGATTGTTTCGATCGAGGAACTTCATGTATGAGGCATGTACCGCTTGGAGTTGTCGAAACAGCTCCCTTGGCAGGAGGTCTCCGATCTTTGAAGTGAGCACTTTCAGGAGGGAGGGAAGCATTGAAGCGATGACGCCCAAGGCCTGATGCTTTGATTCAGGAAAATCGGGATTGTAAAAGGAGGAAATCGAGTTGCCGCTTTCAACGAACTCCGTGGCGAAGATGAAGCGGATCAACGTATTTGAGGGGGTCCGGTCGGGATAGACCGGCAAAAAAGAGGAGCGAAACGTATCAAAGCTCAGAACGGAATCGCCGGCGATCACCCCTTCTTCACTCGTTAAAGCATACTCGATGAGGTGGCTTCGCCTTGCCGCTTCAGTAGGAAGGACGCACACTGCGTTTGATGCGAGATGATCGCCAAGAATAGACATCCATTGCAGTATACCGTACATTTACAAAACAATGGAACAAAAAACACGCCACCTGCTGTTTACCTTCATCACGGCTCTTCTGTTCTTTTTCGGCTTGGGAGTCTATGCGACCTCCCTGCTGCATCCATATGTCTCGGCATACCTTTCCGCGAACATCCCTTTCTTCGCCCTTGCTCTCGGGCTGATCCTTTCCCACTCGGTTCTCCTGAAACAGCCGCTCGTCGATCTTGTCACCGAAATAAAAGCGTGGTCCTGGCGCCTCGCCCTCTTGGCGGCGATTTCCTATTTGGCAGTGATGGGACTCTTCACGATGATCGGCGCGATCCGCTATCCCCATGACTACCACGTATTTCACATATCATTGTGGAAGCGCCTCGGCTTCATCGCCATGGCGCTCATCATCACTCCGATCCAAACGACCGGCGAGGAGATCCTTTTTCGAATCATCCCGTTGAAACTCGTCAACAGGATCCGAAGCAAGGAGATCAAAGCCCTGGTTCCCGCCCTCATCTTCACGCTGCTCCATGTCGCCAATCGCGAGATCGCGCACAGCCAGAACCGGCTCGCCGTCCTTCTCTACTACGCCCTGTTCGGCTTCATTCCTTCCTACATCGCCGTAAGAAGCGATCGCTACGAATTCCCGCTGGCGATCCATGCGGCCAACAATCTCTTCGTCGTTCTCTTCTGCAACTACGAGCATTCATCGCTTCCATCCCTCCCGTTCTTCTTCAGCACCCGGCCGATCGGAACATGGATGGACACTCTTCAGTTGATCGTGGCGTTGGCTATCAGCTGGCGGCTGTCACAAGACCATTCCCCAGAGCGGAATGGAGAGGAGAGAAAGCACCGTAGAAAAGATCACGAGCTTTGATGCGTAGGCGGTATCGCTTCCATATTTTGATGCAAGGATGACGGTCGTCGATCCGCCTGGCATCGCGGCGAGGATCACCCCCACCCCGGTGATGATCGGATCGATGCCGATCATCCGACACACGAGAAACGAGGCAAGCGGAATGACCAACAGCCTCAAAAAGGTGAAATGGATGAGATTGCGGTCGGTGTGAAAAAGGTTTTGACCGGGTTCCGCAAGCAGAGAGCCGATCAGCAGCATCGAAAGGGCGGTCGTGCTGTTGCCCAGCGAAGAGAGCGTCTTGGTAATGAACGACGGCAAAGGAAAGGAAGTGAACATCAAAAGAAATCCGAGGTATACCGCGACCATGCACGGGTGAATGGCCACTTTCTTCATCCGATCCCCGAATGATTGATTCGGATCGCCGAATAACGCTAGACCTGCGCTCCACATCATCACCCGATGAGGAATCAGATACATCGAGGCATAGACATACCCAAGCGGTCCGAAGAGCAGTCCGGCGATCGGCACTCCCATGAAGCCGGAGTTGGAAACGAGCAGACCGTAGCGGAGCACGTTCCGTTTGGACTCTTCGATATTTCGATAGTGAAGCTTGGAGAGGACAAAGCTGAATACCTGCACTCCGACCGAGATCAGGAACATGATGAGCAGATGAGACAGAAGGGAATGATCGACCTCCATCATGAAGGAGAGGAGGATGGAACACGGGAGCGTCACATAGAGAACTATGTTGGTCAACGCAGCTTTTCCTCCCTCGTCGATGAGATTCATCTTCCGAACGACGGCTCCTGCGGCGAGCAGGAGGAACAGCTGGCCTTGCAAACTCCAGAGCGTTGATACATCTAACATCTTGACATCACCTGATACTCCTAAGACAAACCCGTCTCATCCGTCTTTCATTCCTGTACGTATGCGTAAAGCATAGCACAAACGATCTTCATCCTCATCATCAAATGTGTAAAAAGAGCCACCTCGCGGTGGCCCTGAACAGTAGGTGTCGTTGCTGCTTACAGTACGCGGAACGCACCCCGGCCGGCATACTGAGCCGTTTCATCGAGATAGTCCTCGATGCGCAGCAGCTGGTTGTACTTGGCGAGGCGGTCGCTGCGGCTCATCGAACCGGTCTTGATCTGCCCGGTCTCAAGGGCGACGACCAGGTCGGCGATGAAGTTGTCTTCCGTTTCACCGGAGCGGTGGGAGACGACTGCAGTATAGCCGTTCCGCTTGGCGAGATCGATCGCTTCGAACGTCTCGGTGAGCGTACCTATCTGGTTCACCTTGATCAGAATCGAATTGGCGACACCCTTCTCGAGACCCATCTTCAGCCGATCGCTGTTGGTGACGAAGAGATCGTCTCCGACGAGCTGAACGCGATCGCCGATGCGGTCGGTAAGGAGCTTCCACCCTTCCCAGTCATCCTCATCCATTCCGTCTTCGATGGAGATGATCGGATAGCGGTTGCACCAGTCTTCCCACATGTCGACCATCTGGGCATTGGTGAGCTTCTCGCCGGTGGTCCACTTCAGGGTATAGGTCTTGGTCTTCGAGTCGTAGAGTTCACTGACTGCCGGATCGAGGGCGATCATGAAGTCTCCGTCGCGGCCGGCGGTATATCCGGCTTTTTTGATCGCTTCCATGATCACTTCAAGAGCCTCTTCATTGGATTGGAGATCGGGGGCGAATCCGCCCTCGTCGCCGACGTTGGTGTTCAACCCTCTGGAAGAGAGAACCGCCTTCAGGGCGTGGAACACTTCGGCGGTCATCCTGAGGCCTTCGCGGAAGGAGGGAGCGCCGATCGGCATGACCATGAACTCCTGGAAGTCGACTTTGTTGTCACTGTGCGCTCCGCCATTGAGGATGTTCGCCATCGGGACAGGCAGCACGTTGGCGTGGAAAGCGCCAAGATACTTGAACAAGGGAAGGCTCAAATGATCTGCCGCCGCGCGGGCGACCGCCATCGAAACGCCCAAAATCGCATTTGCGCCAAGCTTTGCCTTGTTCGGGGTTCCATCGAGAGCGATCATCGCCCGGTCGATTCCAACTTGGTCCAAGGCATCAAGGCCTTCCAGCTCGGGAGCAATGATGGTATTGACGTTGTCAACAGCTTTCAAAACACCCTTACCGAGGTAGCGGCTCTTGTCGCCGTCGCGAAGCTCAACGGCTTCGTGGACACCAGTTGATGCGCCGGAGGGCACCGCAGCACGACCCATAGATCCATCTTCAAGGATGACATCTACTTCAACAGTGGGGTTTCCACGGGAATCCAGGATCTCTCTGGCTTCGATAAATTCAATAATACTCATCAAACTTCTCCTCTGCTTGTAATTCGTTTACCTCATTAGTTTCCGTTCTTTTGCCATATGTGTCAAGAATGCCGACCTTGCCGGGAAGCTGGCGCAAGAGTATACTTTTGCCATGAGCACGTATCGATTTCCTCCCCTCACCGACTTCCTGATCGATCAGATCACCTTTGCGATGGAAGACCAGAAGATGCTGAGTTTCCTCGACCTGAAAGAGGGCGTCGTCATCACCGACGAAGAGCGCTATTTTCTTGATGAAGAAGAGCAGGAAGACCCTAGCCGTTTCGTCGCGCTACCCTCCTGGACCAGCGCCGACGGCTTCCGCCTGATGGAACAGTATGCCGAAAGAGTCCGCAACGATGTGGTGCAGGAACGGCTCTTTTCCGCCCTCAATCAGGGAAAAGGGGTGTTCAGAGCATTCAAGGACGTCCTTAACCGGGAGCCGGCACTGGAGCAGAAATGGTACCTCTTCAAAGAGCAGGAGCTTCGCAAACGGGTCATTCTCTGGTATCAGGCGGAAGCGGAAGCCGCCGAACTGGAAGCCCTCCCATCGGAAGACGAAGAGCTGTTCGAAGATATTCTTCTTGAAGACTTCACCTTCGAGGCGTGCGACCACTTCGACAAAGAAGAAATCAAACAGCTCGCTCAAACGCTTTTGCTGGAGATCGGAACCTCCAGCGGAGCGGGCCTTTTCATCGAACAAGCTCTCCAAAGCAATGAAAGAAAACTCACCCACCTTGCCCGCACCGCCGCCGGCGAACTTGCCGGTCTCATCGTCTATACGCTCGCAGGCGATTCAACGGCGGAGATTCTTCTTTATGGAATCGATGCACGTTATCGAGGGCTCGGCTTGTTCCGCCTCCTCTTTGACGGCTTCAGTCGTCAGCTGGGCAGGATCCGAGTCGACCGAATCATCTTCAGCGTCCTGGAACAGAATCCGAAGCTGAAGGATCTGTTCATCCGCTACGGAGCGACCCCGATCACGACGACCTATGAACTGCCGACCCGGAAGTGGAATATGGACCACGCGAATAGCGAAAAGGCGTTTCTCTAAACGGGAGATTCTTTGACCTTGGCGGAATTATCGCATTCATGGTACGATGAGGGCGTTGTGTTTCTATGTACTGGAGGTCTCAATGATATACACACGAATAGAGAATAAAAAGGGATTGACCATGGAGGCGACCAAGGCCGCTTTCATGGAGGGTCTTGCCAAATTGGGCAAGAAGGAACGAGTCTTGCTCATCCCCCCGGATATCACCCGGATCCATGGGTTGGGAGGGATGCTCGCCGTATGGGCGACCGAGTTCTACGGCAGCGCCGTGAAGCAGATTCTTCCTGCTTTGGGAACGCACGTTCCGATGACCGCCAAGGAGATTGAAGTGATGTATCCCGGTGTCGACCCGTCCCTTTTCACGGTCCACGACTGGAGAAACGACATCGTCACCCTCGGAACGGTGCCGAAGGAGTTCATCGAGAAGGTCAGCGAGGGCAAACTTTCCTATGAATGGAAAGCCCAAGTGAACAAAGCGTTGGTCAACGGAGGTTTTGACTTGATCCTCTCGTTGGGCCAGGTAGTGCCGCACGAGGTGATCGGGATGGCCAACTACAGCAAAAACGTCTTCGTCGGCACCGGAGGGGCGGAAGGGATCAACAGGAGCCACTACCTCGGAGCGGTCTACGGAATGGAACGGATCATGGGGCGGACCGACTCCCCGGTCCGGGCGGTTCTCGACTATGCCGAAGAGCACTTCGCCAAGGATCTCCCGCTCGTCTACGCCCTTACCGTCGTGGGGCGAAATGCTGAAGGAAAGATGAAGCCGATGGGTCTCTTCGTCGGAGACGACAGGTTCTGCTATGAAGAGGCGGCCGCGCTCTCCCTGGCGGTGAACTTCACGATGGTGCCCGAGCCCCTTGAAAAAGTGGTCGTCTACCTCGACCCGGAGGAATTCCGTACCACGTGGCTTGGAAACAAAGCGATCTACCGCACCCGCATGGCGATCGCCGACAAGGGCGAACTCATCATCCTCGCCCCCGCCGTTGCAGGCTTCGGCGAAGACGAACGGA
The DNA here is from genome assembly GCA_012519115.1 of Spirochaetales bacterium. GTDB lineage: Bacteria > Spirochaetota > Spirochaetia > Sphaerochaetales > Sphaerochaetaceae > Sphaerochaeta. The sequence goes on along the minus strand of JAAYQW010000035.1, from coordinate 11,008 downwards.
TCGATCAGCTGATTCGCAAATACGGCTACAAAGGAACACCGAAGGTTCTTTCGGATGTCGAAAAGAATGAAGACCTGAAGGACAACCTTTCCGCAGCCGCCCACTTGATCCACGGATCATCTGAAGGACGTTTCACGATACGTTATTGCCCCGGCAAGCTCAGCAAAGAAGAGATCGAGCATGTCGGATTTGAGTGGGGCGACCTGAATCAGATGCTTCAGCGCTATCCGATCGAAAACCTGAAGGATGGTTGGAATACCGACTCTCGGGGTGAGCGCTTCTACTATATATCGAATCCGGCTATTGGCCTGTGGGCGCACAGCGGACGCTTCAATGCCTGAAGACCACAGCTTCGATGTTCTTTTTATAACTACCATGTCAACACCCTAAAGGAGGTTTACCTATGATTCTTAACAACGAAGCCCTTAAGAATAAAAAAGTATGGGAAGAAAAAGGCTACCGCCTTCCCGCCTATGACCGAGAAGCGATGATCGCAGAGACCCTCAAACATCCAACGTGGGTCCACTTCGGAGGAGGAAACATCTTCCGAGGCTTTCTCGCTCGCCTTCAGCAGGAGCTGCTGAATCAAGGGCTGGTAAAAAGTGGAATCATCGTCGGTGAAAGCTATGATTATCAGATCATTGAAGAAGTCTTTACCAAACAGGACAATCTGACTCTGGGGGTTACCCTCAAAAGTGACGGATCGGTCGACAAGGAGGTCATCGCTTCCGTCGCCGCCGCAAGGCCGGTCGAACCGACATTTCCCGAAGATTGGGCGCTCTTCAAGCGAACGTTCGCCAATCCATCCCTTCAGATGGTGAGCTTCACGATCACCGAGAAAGGGTATGCCATCCGTTCGAATGACGGCTCCCTCTTCGAGTCGATCGCAAAGGATATCGAGAAAGGAGCGAAGGCTCCGAAATCATTCCTGGCGAAGCTGACGAGCCTGCTCTACCATCGGTATCAGCAAAAAGGCGGCAATCTCACCTTGGTAAGCATGGATAACTGCGCGGCCAACGGCGACCGGATCGCCGAAGCGGTCAAGACGATCGCCAAAGGCTGGGCGGAACGCAATCATGTTGAAAAAGCGTTCCTTACCTACCTTGATGAGAACGTCGCCTACCCATGGACGATGATCGACAAGATCACCCCCCGTCCGGATGCGAAGATCGTTGAAATTCTCAAGAAAGACGGCTTCAAGAGCGGCGGCTTGATCGTCACCGACAACAACACCCACGTCTCATTTTTCGTAAATGCGGAAGAGGCGGAGTACCTTGTCATTGAAGATACGTTCAAGAACGGCAGGCCTCCTTTGGATAAGGTTGGAGTCTACTTCACCGATCGTTCAACGGTGAACAAGGTCGAACGGATGAAAGTCACGACCTGTCTGAACCCCTTGCACACCGCGCTTGCGGTCTTCGGCTCGATCCTGGGCTTCACGCTGATCAGCGAGGAGATGAAGGATCCCCAGCTCCGGGCGCTCGTGGAGGGAATCGGATATATCGAAGGAATGCCGGTGGTGGTCGATCCGGGGATCATCGATCCCAAGCAGTTCATCGACGAAGTGTTGAACAAACGCTTCCCCAATCCCTTCATGCCGGATACCCCCCAACGAATCGCCACCGACACGAGCCAGAAGCTCGCGATCAGGTTCGGTGAAACGATCAAGAGCTATCTCGAACATCCCGACCTGGATGTCAACGATCTGAAACTGATTCCTCTGGTCCATGCCGGCTGGCTTCGATATCTCATGGGCATCGATGACGAAGGCAAACCGTTTACCCCCAGTTCCGATCCTCGCCTGGAAGAGGCTCAGCGGTATGTCAAAGGCATCAAGCTTGGCGACAAGGGTCCCTTTGACCAGCTCGACGGACTGCTCAAGGACAAGACGATCTGGGGAGTCGATCTGATCGAGGTAGGATTGAGCGCCTTGGTGCTCTCCTACTTCGAAAAACTCATCAAGGGTCCCGGCGCCGTTCGACAGACCTTGATCGACATCGTCGGACCATAAGAATGCCAGCCAACGCTGCGAAGCGGCTCGTCGTGGAAATCTTTTATTTCCTCTTCGGGACCGCATTGGCCGGGTTCGCGATCGCTTTGCTCATCACCCCGGCGAAGATCGTCGGCGGTGGTGCAAGCGGCATCGGGACGATCTTTTATCACCTCTTCGGATTCGATACCGGACTGGTGATGATCATCGTCAATATCCCGATCTTTTTCACGGGAATCCTCGTCTTTGGAAAAGCGTATGCGCTGAGGTCGTTCCTCGGCGCAATCGTTTTAAGCGTCTGGGTGAGCGTCTTCGGCCAGCTCACTTCCTATCAGGGAATCCTCCCCTATGTGGATCGAGTGGACACGTTGCTTTCAGCGATCTTCGGCGGGGCCATCCTGGGGGCTGGAATCGGCGTCGTGATGAAAAGCGGGGCGAATACCGGCGGGACGGACATCCTTGCCCAGATCATCAGCCATTTCACGCCGGTGCCGCTCGGGAACGCGCTCTTTCTCGCCGACGCCCTCGTCATTGGAATCGGAGCGATCGCCTTCGGGATCGAACGGGCTCTCTTCGCGATCATCACCCTCTATATATCCGGTCAGATGGTGAACTACGTGGTGATGAACATGGGAACGAAGTATGCGAAAACCGCCTATATCGTCAGCGAACACTACCAACGAATCGGAGAGCGGATCATCTCTGAACTCCATCGTGGAGGAACGCTCATTCGAGGAACGGGGATCTATACCTCCAAAGAGCGGACGATGCTGATGGCGGTCGTGCATAATCAGCAGATCACCCAACTGACGAACATCGTCAATGAAGAAGATCCGAAAGCGTTCATGATCGTTCACGAGACCTATCAGGCTCTCGGTGAAGGCTTCGTCCCGATGACGAACATGACCTCCCGTTCATCAGAACGCAAAAGCAAGAATCAACGTAGTCCAAAGCGCTGAAAAGCTGATCGAGATGCTGCTCATCGAACCCTCGATCTCTCCCAGCTCGAGCGCTTTGCTCGTTCCGAGGGCGTGGCTGGATGTTCCGATCCCCACCCCGTTGGCGACCTTGTCGGTGACACCGAAGATCTTCCCCAGATAGGGAGCGAGAATATTGCCCGCCATCCCGGTGATGACGGTCGAGGCGACCGTCAAGGCGGGAACCCCTCCCAGCCGGTCGGTCAGCGCCACCGCCACCGCCGCCGTGACGGATTTGCTTGCAAGGGAGCGCACCACGATCTCTTCAAGGCCGAACAGGCGGCTGAAGAAGATCGTCGAGACGACCGCAACGATCGAGCCTGCCAGCGTCCCCGCGCCGATGGGGATGAGATACGCTCGCAGAATCTTTCGCTGACGGTAGACGGAAAGAGCCAGGACTGCAGTGACCGGCGGAAGGAAGAAGGAGATGAAGGATCCGCCGGCCTCGTACGATTCCAGCGGAATGTCAAAGATGACGAGAACGAGAATGACCAGCGCCATCGCGATGATCAGTGGATTGGCCAAGGCGCTTCTTGTCTTGTTCCGGACCCACGTGCCGATGGCGAACGCGATGATCGAGAGAGTGATTCCAAAGAGCGGATCAGCCACGGCGGAATCTCCTGATGATGAGATTGACCCCGACGACGGTCCAGCTTGCACTTATATAGCAGAGGAAGAAGGAGATGAGATTGACCAGGATGAGTTGAAGCCAGATCGAGGAAACCAGGTCGGTATACGCCAGCAATCCCACCCCAGGAGCGATGAAGAAGAAGGTCATGTGGGAAAGGAGATAGTCCCCCACCGTATCAAGATGACGTTCCTTGACGACACCGAAGAGAAGAGCCAGCAATGTAAGCACCATGGCGATGATCGAGCCGGGGATCGGCAACCGAAGGCCCCTGCTCAACGATTCACCGGCGAAGGTGAAGGCGAAAATGATTCCAAGCTGAAGAAGCGGATCCATACGGCAACCTTACTGTAAAGTGCCTTCCCGATGGAAGGGGTCCTGACTACCGTTTGCTCATTGGCACATCATGAATCCATGGTTGAAACCTGTTCTAGATATACAAAAGTGTCAGCTTTTTCGTACACAGATCAGTCTGGCTGGAATTTTTGTCCCTTTCCTGCCTACACTAAACCTATGGCATTACGACTGTCATGTTGTTCGGCTTACAGATTATATATTGAAAACGTACGCATACTTACATCTCTTTAATACTCCTCAGCCTAACCCAAAACTTGCACGAAACTCTGTAGGGGTAATGCCAAACTGTTTCTTGAAGGCCCGGGAGAAGCTCCTTGGTTCCGTGTACCCGACCAAGGAACACACTTCGTAAATCTTGATGTCCGGAAGCTGCAGATATTCACAGGCCTTTGACATCCTGACCTGCGTCAGGTACGGGAAGATATTCATTCCGGTCTTTCGTTTGAATGCCCGGCTGATATAGAACACATTCAGGTTCAGCTCATCGGCGATGGAGTCAAGGCAAGCCGTTGCATAATGCTCCTCGATGTAGCGCTTTATTCTTTCCACGATACCGCTTTCCTCGGGAACGTTCATATCCAGAGCCGCACGCGTCTGCTCGTCCAGTTCTCGTTTCAGCCGGGTGAAGACCCTGACCAATTCTTCATATTTGGTCGGTTTAACCACATAGTCCTTCACCTGGTACCGCAGACTCTCCTGTGCATATTCAAACTCCCGAAACGCACTGAGAAGAACCACTTTTATACCCAGCTGGTTCTCATAGATGTATTTCGAAACCTCAATGCCGGTCATTTTCGGCATGACGATGTCTAAAAGAACGATATCTACCTCATTGTCCTCTAGGAACTCAATCACTTCCTGTCCGTTCGAACATTGCCCGACAACCTCTATGTCAAACTGTGACCAAGGGAACAACAACGCCAAACCTTCTCGTATCTTCCGCTCATCGTCTGCAATGAGAAGTTTGTACATACATCCTCCTTTCAGCCACCATCTCCTGAATTCTACCCTACTTTCCGATGGTTTGGCTGCTGATCTTCCGGGCAAAATCCTTCAACTGGACAACAGTATCCGAAGCTCTGGCATGCTCGGCTGCAAAGGCGATCAGGTGGCTCTCCAAGGAAAGCGACGCCTGGGTCTTTGCTTGGTGCATGTCGTTGTTCTGTAGCCTCGTCACCACATCCTGCATCAACAGGAAATCTCCTCCGCCGTGACTGCCGATATGAATCATCGGAGGTCTGATGACCCTATCTTCATGTGAGCCGAAGGTGCGTACCCGAATGTAGTTTTCTTCCATATTGGCAAAGATATCGCCTTTCGTCCCCATGAGCCGGATCTCTCTCGTCTCGACCGTATTGAACCCCGAAAGCACGAATGATACGGTTATCCGATCCTCGAATTCGAGATTCACCACCTGATGGTTGGCCACCGTATTATCGGAGCGGAAAGCACACACCCCGTACCCGGTCTCGCGCAATGCCCGCGTCCGTGCCTCCAGCGAGGTGTCCACGCTGATCATACTGGTCGGCCACCCGGTATCGGAACCGAGATAGCGTTTTACAGCCGAGAACGGGCATGTCGATTCCACCGCGCAGTCGAGGCATCGATAGGCGGAACCTTCGGGAGCGTGCTCCTCGGTAAAGAAATCCAAGTGTCCGAACGAGGAAACCTTCTTGCATCGCTTTCCCGTCAGCCAACAGAGAATATCGAGATCATGACAGGATTTTGCAAGAATGATCGGGCTGAGATTCCGAAAATTCCCCCTGACATAGGAGTGAACCAGATGGTCGATGCTCACATTCTCCGAATGATGGATGGCAACCAGATCGCCGATCGCACGCTCGGTATGCACAAGCTGATGAATGGTGCTGAATACCGGCGTATATCGAAGCACATGACCAAGGATCAGGGAGACCCCGTTCTGCTCAGCCAATCGAACCAGCTCGACACACTCCCAGACCTGAGGCGACATCGGCTTCTCCAACAAGCAATGATGCTTGCGTTCGAGCACTTCTTTCGCAATTGCAAAATGGGAGTCGTCATTGGTGCTTACGACGACCAAGTCGACATCCGCCAACGCTTCAAGCATTTCCGATGCATCCGTATACAACCGATCCGGCGATAAGGTAAACATCGCGCCAAACGCCTCTAGCCGATCCTTTGAGGTGTCACAGGCATAGCAGACACGGGCAGCATCGGGATGCAGAAGCGAATATCCCGCGTATACTGTTCCCCGATTCCCGCAACCGATGACGGCCAGCTTGATTGTTTTCATTTCGCTCTCCTTTTGCTCAGCCTTTCAGGCCGGATGTAGCAATGCCTTGCACAAAATAGGGTTGTGCCAAGAAAAACATGACGATGATGGGAACCAGGCTTATCAATGAGCATGCAAGAAGCGGCCCCCAGGCGACGCTTGAGGTAATATCCATCAAGCTTCTCAGAAACAATGAGACGGTGAATTTGTCGACGGAACTGATGTAGATCAATTGGTTCAAGTAGTCATCCCACGTCCACATGAATGTAAAGATGCCGACACTGAACATCGCCGGCTTGGATAGCGGCGCGATGATCCTAAATGCGATGCTGAAGCAGTCGCAACCATCTATCTTTGCCGCGGAATCCAGCTCTTTCGGAATCCCTCTGACGAACTGAACCAGGAGATAGATGTGAAACGACTGGGTGGCACAGAAAGCGGGAACGATGAACGGCAAATAGCTGTTTATCCAGCCAAAGGCGGTGAACGTGAGATATTTGGGTATCAACGTAACCTGGGCGGGAAGCATCATGGTTGAGAGCATGAAGGCGAACAGAGGTTTTCTTCCCTTGAACTGCAGCCGGGCAAACGCATACGCTGTCACAAAGCTCGATGCTATTGTACCTATAACTACCGAACCTACCATCAGGAACGTGTTCATCATGAAGTGGCCGAAATAGTACGTAGGGTTGATATTCCAACCATCGATGAAATTCTGCACTGTCAAGCGCGATCCAATCAAGGAGAATTCCCGTTGAAATATTTCATTTCCAGGTTTGAAGGCGCTGCTGACCAGCCAGATCAACGGGAATACCATGATGAAGCATCCAAAAATCAGAAAGACGTGGGTCAACAGCCTCAACCATTGTCGCTTGGTTATCTGAGGGATCCTCAGGATCGTTCCGGGTGTGTTCATGACACTGCTCCTACTCCTGGTAGTAGACCCACCGCTTGGACGACAGGAACACCAGCCCGGTCGTAGCCAGAATGATGAGGGTCAGCACCCATGCAAGAGCACTGGAATATCCCATCCGATGGGAGACGAACGCCGTACGATACAGATGCAGCATGTAGACATAGGTTGAGTCGGCCGGTCCTCCGTTGGTAATCACCGCGATTTGGGTAAAGACCTGGAATGCGTTTATCAGCCCCATGACAAGGTTGAAGAGAATGGTTGAAGAAATCATCGGCAACGTGATGGAGAAGAACTGTCTCATCTTCTTTGTGCCATCCACATCCGCCGCTTCGTACAATTCTTGAGGCACCTGCTTCAAACCGGCAAGGAAGATGACCATCGATGAACCGAATTGCCAGGCACCCATCATGGCCAAGGTTTCCAAGGCATACGATGGACTGGACAGGAAGTCAATGGGGCCAAGATGCAAGTATCCCAATACCACATTTACGAACCCTTCCCGTGAAAGCACCATCTTCCATGTGACCGCCATTGCCACACTGGAACCGACGATGGAGGGAAGATAGTAGATCGTTCGGTACAGAGATATCCCCTTGATATTCCTGTTCAGCACCTGCGCAACCAGTAAAGCAGCAACCAGTTTAACCGGAACGAACATCAGGACATACTTGAACGTGAGAAACACCGATGTCTTGAACATTCGATCCTCAAAGAACATCTCACGGAAGTTCTCAAGGCCGACAAACGAGGCCTTTCCATAGATTCGATAGTCGGCAAAGGATAGAAACAGCGATTGCAACATCGGCCACAGGGTAAAAAGAAGCACACCGACTATCCAAGGAAGGAGAAGAGCATAAGCTCTCCAACCTTCCTCTTCGAACGTTCGGCTCTTTGCACGAAAAGCCTTCATGTTCCATTCCTTTAGATATAGCGCGCCAGAATCTTGTTGCTCTCGGTTTCCAGGATCGATAACGTCTCCCGGGCGCTCTTGTACTTTCCAAACAAATAGTTCTGGATTTCCCGAGTCATCAAGGTGAAGATTTCCATAAATCCCGCCGGGAACGGTTCGTTGACAAAATCCGTGGAGGTCGTCTTCTGGATACAGGCAAGCATAGTTTGTTCGATCGGGGATAACGACCGGCCGATATTCGCCCTGATGATGCTGTTTGAAGGAGTGCCGCGGACAACCTTCAGAATCGAGCCCGCCTCTTCATCGTTGACCATGAAGTTCAGAAGCGATGCGGTCAATTCGGGATCCTTGGCATCCTTGGTGATGGAGTACATCATCGAGGGATTGACCCAGAATACATCCTTTTCAATTCCTGCAGGCACCCGTTCGATACCAAGGTTGGGCACGGCCTCCTGATACATCATCGTGTTGGGGGAGCTGGCGATGATCATTGCCACCCTTCCAAGCTGGAAGTCGTCCACACCGTCGGGATTGGCCGCTGTCATCTCAATCGGGGGAGTGATCCCCATGGTCTGGAAACTCTTGATGAACTCCAAGGCTGCAGCACCGGCTTCCGAATTGAAGGCCACCTTTGAAAGATCATCAGTCCACAGCGAACCGTTTCGTTCATACAAGTACTTCTTGAATGACATGTCGACTCCGGCGACCTTGACCATCTCACCGGTTCCCCACACATCGATCTTTCCATCACCGTTGGTATCTCTGGTCAGTTTCTTTGCGGTCTCGATATACTCGTTCCATGTCCAGCTCTCGTCGGGATATGCAGCTCCGGCGGCATCAAACATATCCTTGTTGTAGAACAGCAGCGTAGTGCTTACACCGGAGGGTATGGCATAGAGCTTGCCGTCAAAGCGGTACATGTCAAGGGTCGCCTCTGATAGGTTGTCCACTGAGATGATGCCTTTTTCAATGAAGGGATCGAGCGGCAGCAATTGTTCGAATGTTACATAGTCGGCGACATTGGTGTAGGAAAGCTGCACCAGATCCGGTCCCGTCTTCGCACTCAATTGAGTGGTGAGCTTGTCGAAATATCCAGAGAAACCGCTATACTCCGCCTGTAGCTTTACATTTGGGTTTCTTGACTCAAACAACTTCATGGCTTCCACGGTCGCTGCGTGCCTGGCATCGCTGCCCCACCACATGAAGCGGACTTCTTTGGTGGCTTCACGGGCTGTGGCACTCACATTCGTACTCTCCACCGGTTTCTTGCCACAGCCGATCATCATGCCCAGCACTACCACCAGCAGAATGAGAATGACTTCTTTCTTTTTCATGTCTACTCCTTTTTCCTATCCGAATGGATACATGTATGTACCTTTATAGTAAAGTCATGTACCGGAAAGGAGTGAGAAGCGATACTGCTCAATTTCGAGTCATTTCTTGACGTATTCCCACAATCCCGTAACAATTATTGCCTATTGGTCAAGAATTGTGCTCATCACTCATCGGAATGTAGGGAATCAGGATCGTGATGCTCGTCCCTACTCTCCATTCACTATCAATGGAGAACTGTACACTGTCTCCATAGTGAAGCTTCAACCGCTTATAGACGTTCTTCAAACCGATATGGGACTCCTCCATCCCTTCCTCTTCTATTCGGAGCTTCACCATGGCCAATTGTTCAGCTTTCATTCCGGTGCCGTTATCGGAGATGCACAGGGAAATGAACTCGTCCAATCGGCGTATCCGGATGACAATGGTGCTCGATGCCTCTTTTTCCTTCGCTCCATGATAGATCGCATTTTCTATCAATGGCTGCAGCAACAGCTTCATGCCTTTAGAGGAGAGGGCTTCCTGATCAATATCCCAGAGCACCTCGATCGTATCACTATACCGTTGCTGTTGGATGGCGACATAGCATTGTGCATAGTACAGCTCTTCTTTCAACGTGACAGGATCACTGGGATTGCTCAGCGAATATTTCAAGACATCGGAAAGATTTTGCACCATGCCGCTGATGTTGTTTTGCAATGAACCGGTGAGACGTGATGCTTCCCAATTAATGGTTTCCAAGGTATTGAAGAGGAAATGAGGGTTGATTTGCGCTTGCAGCGCCATCAGTTCCAATTCATTGAACTTGCTTTTCTTTTCAATGAGCTGGATTTTTGTCTCCTCATTCGCCACGAACAACCTGATCATCTCCTCAATCAGATAGCCATACTCATCCTCTCTCCGCACAATGCGCCGGGGAATCGTTTCACCTTTGGCGGCGGCATCCAGGATTCCGGAAATCACTTCAAGGCGTCTGGTGTTCCATCTGACATCAAGATAGGTAATGACCAGTACCAGGATGGAGAGCAGGAAAATTACCAACAGGAGAATTTTTGATAGTTGAATGGGCAGCTTGAACAATTGGGCATAGGGAGTCATCGAGACACTGGAAAACATGGAGCCTTTCTCGACCACTTTCAAATAATCTCCGTTTTCAAGCATCGCACCTTTGGAATAGGAGTAAATGGTCTCTCCCTGTTCATTGTAGATTTCAATGGTTTGTCCTTCCACCAAGAGCAATCGACGCATCAAGGAGTCAAAATATGAAGGTTTGATGTTGAGAACCACGACGCCCACCGGGTGGATTCCACTGCGAATAATGCGGAATACGGTGATGATTTCCTGGTTCTCTTCAAAACTGAAGAAACGGGTGGTTCTTCTGACCGTCAGAGCTTCCGGATTGCGCTTGTCCCGTAAACTCATCGCCGTATCAATCCAATTGATATCATGGTATGAGTTGATATCCTGCACTCCGAGGTTGCTCACTAGGAAACGATCCGGTGTCTCAAAGAAAGCAACATAGCCTGAATGGATATAGGGGCGGGAGTTGGTATGGTTCTGGAGGTAATAGAGGAATTCCTGCTCCACAGCCTTCCGTTCGGAGGAGTAACCTTCTTCCTGCAGAAGTTCCAATTGTCCCGACTT
>JAAYQW010000034.1 GCA_012519115.1 Spirochaetales bacterium | reverse complement strand
GTCTCTGGTTCCTGATCATCCTGCTGTTCATCCTCAATCTCTTCAAGCAGGCGGTGCGGGGACCGGTCGTCGCGCTGATGCCCGACATGATCCCGGCAGATCTGAGAAGTGAAGCAAACGGCGTGATTAATACGATGGGCGGGATCGCCGCGATCGTGGGAACGGTCGGCCTGGCCCGCCTGATGGACGTGCCCATCAACCTCCCCCGACGCGGGCCAACGAAGGATATTCTCGCGTTCCCGATCTCCGGAATCTTGGTAATCATTGCGGTGCTCCTTCTCTTCTTCTTCGTGAAGGAGAAGAATGCGGTCGCTCACGACGATAGTGAGAAGCGAGAGCCGATTCTTTCAAGCTTGAAAGCGATCTTCGCAGAAGAGGATAAGAGCGCCCGGGCGATTCTGTTCAGCTTGCTCTTCTGGTTCATCGGATATCAGGGAATCTTGCCGTTCGTCGGTCTGTATTCCACCTCGATTCTCGAGACCTCGTCGGGAACGGCGTCGCTCGCTGCGGGGATGGTCGGCATCGCCTACGCGATCTTCGCAATCCCCTCGGGAATCGTTGCTCACAAAATCGGTCGAAAGAAAACAATTCGCTTCTCCCTCGGGGTATTGGTCGTTCTGTTGCTGCTTATCTTCTTCCATGATCCTCTTACGTCGGGAATGGGAAAGGCGCTGCGTCAATACACGTTCTGGGCGTTGCTTTTCTTCTTTGGAATCTTCTGGGTCTCGATAGTCACGAACTCGTTCCCGATGCTTTGGCAGATGTCCACCTACCAGACGGTGGGAATCTATACCGGGCTTTATTACTTCTTCAGCCAGCTCGCTTCGATCATCAGCCCGCCGCTGACCGGAGCCTGCATCGATATCTTCGGATTCCGGTCGATCTTCATCTTCGGATCTGTTTCGATGGGAATCGCATTCTTCATCATGCGAAACGTCAAAGGCGGTGAACCGGAGGATCATAAATCAGAAGAGATGAGTAAATAGGATATTGCATCCCAATATGATGAGGAGCACGCCACCGAGCCGCTCTGCATGATCGGCAAGGCGTGTTCCTATTGTTTTACCCAGGTAAAGAGCGGGCAGGCACAGGGTGAAGGTGATGACTCCGATCATCGTTATTGATTGAAAGAGGTTGATATTCAAGATGGCGAAAGTGATCCCGACCACGAACGCATCAATGCTTGTTGCGATCGACAGGAGGAGAATTTCGCCTTTGAAGGGGGCTTTGGCGGAACAGCTCTTTTTCTCCGTGTACGATTTATAGAGGGAGATTCCACCGAGGGACGCCAACAGAAGAAACGCGATCCAGTGATCGACCTGCTCCACGAAGCTTCCGAAGAGCGAACCGAGTCCGAATCCCAGCAGAGGCATGAGAGCTTGGAAGAATCCAAAGCTGAAAGCGATCGGAAATGTGGTGGAGAAGGAGCAGCGCTTCATCGAAAGGCCTTTGCATAATGAAGCTGCGACCGCATCCATCGATAGGGAAACGGAGACGATCAGGAGTTGGACGGTATTCATACGGGTCAGTATAGGTATGATCGCGATGCCCATCAAAGAGAAGGACAAAAAAATCTCCCCGATTTGGGGAGATGGTAATCAGTCGTTGACCCGTTCAATGTATTCTCTGGTATCGGTGTTCACCCGAATCTTTTCACCTTGTTTGATGAAGATCGGGACACGGACGCTCAGGCCGGTTTCCGTGGTAACGTATTTCGTTGCCCCTTGAACCGTATCACCTTTCACCGCTTCTTCCGCTTCGGCGACGAGGTAGACGACTTTTGCAGGGATGACGATATCAAGCAGCTCGGCCTCCCAGAATGTACAGCGGTACGTCTCTCCGTCTTGCATCAGAAGCTCATACTCCGGGAAGGAGCTCATCGGGACTTCAAGCTGTTCGAACGTATCGGTGAGCATGAGGTGGAAGTGTTCTCCGTCATTGTACAGGTACTGGCAGTCGCGGTCGGCAACCGTGATATCCTCGACGTTGTCCTGTGTCTTCATCGTTTCCTGAAGAACCTGTCCGGTAGCCGGGCTTTTCAGCTTCACCCGAACAAACGCCGAACCCTTTCCGGGGTTTACAAACTCACGCTCGACTACGATAAAGGGTTGGCCTTTGATCAGCAGTGCGGTCCCTTTTTCAATTTGACCTGCTTTAATCATATATATTCCTCATAATGCTAAAGATTTCCATTGCCGGCGCTTAGGATAGCAGAAAGGGGAAAAAGAATCACCCCCTCCAGCGAAGAGCGACCCATCATCCCCATCAGAAGCCGATCGAGGCCCAGAGCAACCCCGCTGACCTTTCCGATCCTGGCGAACGTTTTGGCAAGCGAGGGATCGACGTCCGCAATGACGCCGCCGCTGACTCCCCGGTTTTGAATCAGACGGGCGTACTCATCCCGATAATAAGCTTCGATCTTCTCCTCATCAGTTTCTTCATAGTAACAATTGGCCAGCTCCATCCCCATTCCGTATAGCTCCCAGCGCTTTCGGTATGCTCCCGTCGCTTGAGCCAGACACTCGATCCGGCGGGGATAGTCGTACAGCACAAGAGGCTTCTCTTGAGGAAGGTTCGGCTCGACGAACGTCAAGAAGATCCGATTGAACGTTTCTTCCCAGCTTTCCGGTTCATCGGGGACGGAGAGGCCGAGACGAAGCGCTTCCTGTTTGAGCAAGGATCGGCGCTGCGTCTTTTCAAGATCGAAGCCGGCGTACCGTTTCATCGCTTCGGCTACACTCATCCGCTTGAAGGGAGGTTGAAGCCGCTTAGGAACCTTCAACGCACGAAACAGGTCTTCCGTCAGCAGAATCGAATCCTGTTCATCGAAGCCGACCGAGTAATACTCCAGCATCGAAAACTCGATGTTATGGATCCGTCCCAATTGCTCGCTGTTTCTGAAACAATGGCTGATCTGGTAGATCGACCCGAACCCCATGGCAAGCAATTGCTTCATGTAAATCTCCGGAGAGGGCAGGAGATAGAGATCCCGGGAAGGAAGAAAGGGGTTCCTGAATCGGGTTGCAAAGTTTTCGATTGTCGATTCGGGAATGACCGTAGTGGAGAGGATCGGGGTGTCCACTTCCAGGTAATTCCGTTCATGGAAAAAGGATCGAATCGCGTGATAGGTCTTGGATCGAAAGAGGGCGGCTTCCTGCATGCGAACATTCTACTCAGGTGAGCTCTTCTGTTGCAAGGTCCCGTCGCTAAAGGCTATACTCGGCGCATGAGTCGATATCGGACCGATGACATCATCTACGCTCTCGCCACCCCATGGGGAAGCGCCGCTTTGGCGATCATCCGAATCAGCGGCAACGGCTCTCATGCACTGCTGGCCCCGTATTTCAGCAATACTAAAGCCCTCCGTTCTGCAAAAAACGCCACATTGCTCCATGGCTATCTTTATGACCGGGAAGGAAAACGGATCGATGAGGTCGTCCTGGCGGTGAACACGAAAGGGCATGGATATACCCTTGAGGAAGCGATTGAGATCACCTGTCACGGATCGCTCAGCGTGGTCACCGAACTGCTCGATCTCCTGTCCTCGATCGGAATGCGGAGCGCCGAACCCGGGGAGTTCACGTTCCGCGCCTTTCTTGCCGGGAGAATGGATCTCACCCAGGCCGAGGCGGTTCACGAGCTGGTCGGGGCGCAAAGCCCGGTAACGCGGGCTCAGGCGCTCGCGCGCTTGGAAGGAGGGTTGAAGTACAAGCTCGACGGAATGAAGGATACTCTTTTGGCCTTGCTTGCGCCGGTGGAAGTGCAGCTCGACTACAGTGAAGACGAGATCGACGAGTTCGTCTTCCCCGATGAGCTGCTTGATTCGCTGCTCGACGACCTCGGCCGTCTGCTACAGAGCTACGAGATCGGAGCCCTCTATAAGAGCGGAGCCCGAATCGTCCTGGCCGGAGCGACGAACGTCGGAAAAAGCTCTTTGTTTAATCTCCTGCTCAAGGAAGAGCGCTCGATCGTCAGCCCGATCCGGGGCACCACTCGCGATTACATCGAAGCGGATCTGCTGCTGGAGGGGATTCCGATCCGCCTCTACGACACCGCCGGACTGCGGGAGGGCGGCGATGAGATCGAGAAGGAAGGGATTCGCCGAAGCGAGCACCTGATCGGTGAAGCGGATCTGGTGATCCGTCTCCTCGATTCGACGGAGGATGCGGATCCGGTCTTTGATGAGCGGACGATTGTCGTGTACAACAAAGCGGATCTGCGCCGCCCGCCTGAGGGAGCGCTGGCGATCAGCGCCGCTACCGGTGAAGGAATCGGCGATCTGCTCGCCGAGATCGCCCGACGTTTGAAACGTGGAGTCAGAGGAGTGGACGAAAGCCGGATCGTGATTCAGTCAAAACGCCAAGCGGACGCCCTCCGGTCCGCCGAAGCAGCCTTGAAGGGGGTGAAAGAGGATCTTCAGGCTTCGCTTCCCTTGGATATCGTGGCGATCGGCCTGAACGAAGCGTTGTACCACCTCGGTCTG
>JAAYQW010000033.1 GCA_012519115.1 Spirochaetales bacterium | reverse complement strand
TACCATACTTCTTCTCATTCTTATCCCCTCGCTGCTTGTCGCCGCGCCGACCGCCGCCCAGATCATGGACAGGGTCATTGAAACCCAGAAAGCCGATACTGCTGCCATGGACCTCAAATTGACCCTCATCGAGGCCAACGGCACCGAGCGGGAGCGGCGCATTCAGACCCTCAGTCAGACGATCGATGATAACACGTCGATCATCACCGTGTTCCTCTCCCCCGAAAGCGTCAAAAACACCCGCTTTCTATCCGTTGAAGAAAAAGGCGTCACCGACCAGTGGATCTATCTTCCGGCGTTGAAGCGAGTGCGGAAGATCAGCGCTACGGAAGAGGGAGGATCGTTCATGGGCAGTGATTTCTCCTATTCCGATATGGCGTCGACGACGTACGACGCCGATGAGGCGACCCACCGCCTGATTGAAGAAACGGCGACGACGTATGTCGTTGAATCGATTCCCAAAACCGTCAAGAGCTATGGAAAGAATATAGCGACCGTGGAAAAGGAAACGTTCCTTCCCTTGAAGGTCGAGTTCTATGCACCCGACCGGACGACCTTGCTAAAAACCCTCACGACGCTGGAAACCGGCAAAGTCGGAAGCCGCCCGATCACCAAAGTAGTCGAAATGAAAACAATTGCGACCGGGCACGCCACTCGTCTCGAGATGGTTCAGGTTCGCTACGATGTTCCCATTCCATCCGCATATTTCACTGTTCGTTTCTTAGAAACAGGGAGGTTGTAATCCGATGAAGAAACTACTTGTACTGTTATTGCTTATCGCCTTTGTAACCCCGCTCTTTGCATTTGACTTTTTTGCCACCCTCGACGACGAGGAGGGGCAAGCCACCACCGAAACGGTGAAGCCGAAAGAACTCACATCCCTCTTCGTCGAGGGGTTCGGCACCTGCTATCCCTTGGATGAGGATGAGCCGTTCGGCTATGGAATTTCGTTGGGAATGACTTTTGAAGAGAACCGGGACAAGATCCGGACTGAAGTCGATTTCTCTTTCAGTCCGATTCTTCGCGATCCCCTTTCCGTCCGCACTTTGGCGGTCACCTTCTTCTTCGGCCCGACAAACCTCAAAGTGGGAATGTTCACCCATCCATGGGGAACGAGCACGACTCTCCACGCCGTGGATATCATCAATGCCCAGGATTTCACCCATGGCATTCTGGATAATCCGGAAGCGATGAAGAAAAGCGAATTCATGATCGTCTACAACGCCTACTTCAAGCGCTCATCCCTCGATCTCATCATCAAGCCCTTCTACCGGCCGATGGACATGGACGCATCCGACCGGTACGCACCGATGGACACCGACAATCTTCTGGGGGCAACCTTCGATCTGGGAAACGGAATGGTTCTTCCAATCAACTCGGACAATATCCGGGTCGGAATCTACGAACATCCAAAGTTCTGGAAAGCCCTCGGAGGTGGAGGCCGCTATCGCTTCAGCATCGGCGACCTGGACCTCGGCTTCATGCTCTTCAGCAGCTTCTACCCTCAGATGGGGTTTGATATTAAAGCAAAGGCAAAACTTGCACCTCCTCAGGAAGTGGAGATTACATCCATCGACTTCGACTTCACCCGCTACCACCTTGCCGGTACGGAAGGATCGCTTCTCGTCGGTCCGGTCACAATCGCCTGGGAAGGCGGCCTGTTCCTCAGCGAAGATTTCAAGAATGAAGACCCCGCCAAATACAGCACCAAAGCGGTGGCGGTCGCGGAGCTCTCCTATACGGAGCCCAAGACCTCCTTCTTCGCTTCGGTGGCGTACCAGGGCCAGTACATCTTCGGTGATATGGAACCCTCGGTTGATCAGACGACTCTTGATATCACTATCCCCGTCGATTATATCGCTTCCTTCCTGAATGACAACTCCTATTCCAGCAGCGTGGCGGTCGCCTTCGAGATGCCGCTCATGCGCGAGCGGCTCAAGGTTCGAATGGCGGCGACGTACGGAATCGAGAACCGGAGTCTCGTCGCTTTGGGATCGCTCAGCTATGAAATCAATGATTCCTTGAGCGTGTATGCCCGGGGCGCCTACTACGACGGCTTCGGAGACAAGCAGAGCCTCTTCAAGAACTGGGAGAACAACAGCTCGATCACGATCGGAATGAACGCTTGGTTCTAACACTTTTTTCATGGTAGGATGACCGAACGGAGGGTTTATGCTCATTCTTTCGGACATCCTGCTTTTTTTGACCGCTGCGCTCGTCTTTTCCGTCACCTGCCTCGTCATCTTGCTACGGGTCCGTATCGCCGACGAGCTGACCACCGACTTTCTGACGGTTCTCGTCCCCTTGAGCCTGCAAATGCTTTTAAGTCTCCTCGCCACCTATCTGGAACGTTCCCTTTCAGCGGAACGCTTGGCGAGCTTTTCCTATACGATGTACGCGCTCGGAGCGACGATCATCTCGATTCTTCTCACTACAGCGATGCTCTTCACGTTCAGCCGTTTCTTCATCAACCGGCTGCCGGCAAGTGAAAAGCAGAAAAAATTGGGCAACACCATTTTACGCTTTCTCATCATTCTCTTCTTTTTGATTTCCATTTGGGCGATTCTCGGTAAGAGCGGAGGCGATTGGATCAAAGCGCTGAAAGAAACGATGCATTACCATTTTTTCAGCGCTTCCACCTTTTATGTCATCCATGCGATCGTGGCGCTTTTTTTCGTGAAACAGGCTTCGACATGGGAGGAGGAGTGGCTGCTTAAAGGGGTCGCGATGACCTTCCTGCCGCTGGTCGTTCTCTTTCCCTTGGATATTCTCTTCTTCCTCCACCTCAGCTTCAAGGTGGTCTACCTCAGCTTCGCGATTCTCTCGGTTCATCTCTACTTCTTCATCAGCAGACGCTACTTCCTCACCTATGAGCAACCGGCTCTTCCGGAAGTGAACCTGACCGAGCGTTTCGGCATCACCGAACGGGAACAGGAGATTCTTCGCCTTTTGGCGGATGGGTCATCCAACCAGGAGATCGCCAAACAACTCTTCATCTCGGTAAATACGGTGAAGACGCATATCAAGAACATCTATGCGAAGCTGGAGGTGAATAACCGCCTGCAGCTTTTCAACTTGATGAAGGATCGCGACTCGAACGCTTCTTCCTGAGCACCGCTACCGTGGCATAGCCCAGGAAGACGAGACCTGCCAGTACGACGACAACCGCCCCGACCGGCAAATCCAGTGACCAGCCCACGACCAGCCCTCCTGCGGAAAAGAGGAACGAGTACAGCGTGGAGAGCAACATCATCGATGCTAAGTTGCGCGCCGTGTACCCGGCGGTTCCCGCCGGAAGGGTCAGCATCGCGATCACCATCACGATTCCTACGAACGTCTGAAGAAGGACCACCGCGACGGCGGTAACGGCAAGAATGATCAAAAACACCGCTTGGGTGGGAATCCCCCGGACAGCGGCGAACTCTTCATCAAAGCTCGTCGCTTCGAGCTGCGGATAGAACCGCCAAGCGAGAAAGAGGACTATCACATCTAGGATAGCCAGCAGGATCAGATTACAACTGGAGATGAGAAGGATGTTTCCAAAGAGGTAACTGGAAGGATTGGTGTAGCCGGGGGTCTTGGCCATGAAGAGCACGCCGATGCTCATCCCGATCGCCCAGATGGCCTGAATGACCGTATCTTCCCGCTGTTTGCTCTTCAGCGAGACCGCTCCGATGAGAAACGCTGAAAGCAGGGCGAAGATGACCGCCCCGACTATCGGTGAAAAGTTGGGGACGATTCCGGTCGCCGAGAGATACAGGGCGATTCCGATGCCACCGAGCACGGCGTGGCTGATCGCTCCGGCGAGGCCGGCGATTCGTTTTACAGTAACGATGCTGCCAAGGATGCCGAAAAGAACCGAGCTGAGGATGCCGGCGAAGAGGGCATTGCGGATAAACGGAACATCGGGAGAAAACAATACTTCAAAAAAACCGCTCATGAAGGCATCTCCCTCGGGTAGGCGCAAAAATCGGCCGGTATCTCGACATCGTGGCGGACTCGTTTCTGATACTCCCCTTCGATGTTCTCCAAGGCGTGCTGGACTACCGTTCGGCCGGCACTGCCTTCATGTTGGACGTCGACGCAGAAGACCCGATCGGTCAGATCGGAAACAAAGCGGGTATCGTGGGTAACGATGAGAATCGTCGTGTTTCCTTTGAGGCGCTCCAAGGTGGAGTACAGTCGCGCTTCGCTCTCTTTGTCCATGTTGGCAGTCGGTTCATCGAGAATCAGCATCTTGGGGTTGGAAACCAGCGCCCGGGCGACGAGAACCCGTCGCCGCTGGCCACCGGAGAGTTGGCTGTACGGCCGGTCGACGAGGTCTTCCAATTCGACCTGCTTCAACGCTTCGACAGCTTTGTTTCGGATTTCCTGTTTCTTCAATCGACGGGTGGAATCGACAAGGCCCATCATCACCACTTCGATGACGCTGATAGGAAATGACGGATCGTAGGTGGCGTGCTGAGGGACATATCCGATCACAGGCCTCATCGCCTTCACTCTGCCGCCCATGAGGGTGATGGTCCCCTTCTGCGCCTCTTCAAGACCGAGAATCAGTTTCAGCAAGGTCGTCTTTCCGCTTCCGTTGGGTCCGACCAGCGCGATGAACTCGCCTTGGTGAAAGTGGAAGGAGGCATTCTCCAATATCTGCAAAGTCGGATAGGCGAACGAGACATCCGTGAATTGAAGGGCGATCGGCGATTTTTCGATCATCACTTCCTTCCTCCTGATTCCACCAGAGCATTACCGATCGCTCTGATGTTATCAAGCCAATCATAGGCTAACGGATCCAGGGGAACGACGGCGCTCCCTACCGCATCGGCGACCGTCTGAGCACCGGAGACCGGGAACTGTTTTTGGACGAAGATCGCTTTGGGGCGTTCTCTTTTCGCCAGTTCGATCAACGAAGCAAGGTCTTTGGCGGTGGGTTCCTTGCCTCCGGTTTCAACGGCGACTTGCGTCAGGTTGAAGTCATCCAAGAGATATCCGAATGACGGGTGGTAGACGAACACCGATTGGCCGGAAAGCGGTGCCAGATCCTCTTTCAATTTCGCAAACAGAGCGTCGATCCGATTGACCAGCACCCCATGACGATCTTCAAAGATCTTCCTGTTCTCCGGAAGGAGATCGATCAGGGCGGCAAGGGCATGGTCGAGAAACACCTTCACCTGATCATGTCCAAGCCATGTATGCCGGTCAATATTAAGCGGATCATGCTCATGATCATCCCCTTCAAGCTGTCTGAAGACCATCCCCTCGGTTCCGTCGATGATGACCAGTTTGGGGTACAGGCTTTGGATCTTCGGTCTGAGAGCCAACTCAAACTCGATTCCGCTGAGAATCCAGACTTTGGCTTTGGAGAGTCGGGCCATCTGAGAGGGGGACGGTTCATAGGAGTGCGGATTCTGCCCCTCGCCCACCAAGGTAAGAACATCCACATCCGACCCACCGAGCTGTTCCATAAAGAACGCATGGGGCAAGATGCTCACAACGACAATCGGTTTATCGGAAACGCTCTCTCTCGTTCCACCGGCAAAGAGCAAGCTAGGAAATAATAATATTAAAAGAACGATTATCCGTTTTGACATACAATTTCTCCCTTCGGATAAAGATACTTAGAGGAGTGCTGATGGGCAAGAGTTGGAGGGAGGCAACAGAGATAATTAAACATGGATATGATTGCTGATTTTTGTTAAGATAGACCTGATGAGCTTTACGCTGTAAATGGAATTGTGTTGGGGATGATTGCTGATCTTTGTTAAGATGAACCACCCTTACCGCATTGTGCGGGGTTTTGGTCGTTGGGGATGATTGCTGATCTTTGTTAAGATGAACCCCACCCGATCCGCCCTCTTTGCCCCCTGCCGTTGGGGATGATTGCTGATCTTTGTTAAGATGAACCTTCGCCACTCCGTATATGGTAAGTGAGGATGTTGGGGATGATTGCTGATCTTTGTTAAGATGAACCCACCAGTTGATGTTGTATTCGATAGTATTGGGTTGGGGATGATTGCTGATCTTTGTTAAGATGAACCCTGTTTCCATACAGGCACGAAGAAGTTGAAGTTGGGGATGATTGCTGATCTTTGTTAAGATGAACCGCCATCTTCCTCGTCCTCAAACTTGGTAACGTTGGGGATGATTGCTGATCTTTGTTAAGATGAACCCAGTGTGAGTGAGGATGATGTCGCTTTCGCGTTGGGGATGATTGCTGATCTTTGTTAAGATGAACCGAAGCTGATTCTTCATCTTGATGAAGGCGTGTTGGGGATGATTGCTGATCTTTGTTAAGATGAACCCGACTGTCGATAATTTGAATTATACGGTTAGTTGGGGATGATTGCTGATCTTTGTTAAGATGAACCAACTGGACTTGCCTCCTGTCCAAGTCCTAGGTTGGGGATGATTGCTGATCTTTGTTAAGATGAACCACCGTATTACAGAGCGTTGAAGGACAAGGGGTTGGGGATGATTGCTGATCTTTGTTAAGATGAACCGGGTAAAGGAAAGGATGCTGTTGAGTGGTAGTTGGGGATGATTGCTGATCTTTGTTAAGATGAACCCTTCACGCAGTACAAGTCGCCTAGCAGAACGTTGGGGATGATTGCTGATCTTTGTTAAGATGAACCGTACAGTGCAGATGGTTCTGCTTGCTGTACGTTGGGGATGATTGCTGATCTTTGTTAAGATGAACCATATGACCTCCTTCTACAACAATATTCTGGGTTGGGGATGATTGCTGATCTTTGTTAAGATGAACCCTGCGACGGTCAGAGGCGCGTTTGGCGGCAGTTGGGGATGATTGCTGATCTTTGTTAAGATGAACCTTGAACCCCAAATGGAGGTTATGCTGCTGAGTTGGGGATGATTGCTGATCTTTGTTAAGATGAACCAGTTGAAGGTGAGAGTTGCACCACCAGCAAGTTGGGGATGATTGCTGATCTTTGTTAAGATGAACCTATAGGTATATAAACCTCATAGAGTCATAGAGTTGGAAAGTATTCATCGCCAAAAAGGAAGATTTGGAGGTCAAGTAGTCAGAAGATTTCACCATTTTTTCAAGGTTTCCTTGACCCGTGGCCACTCTTCGATTACACTTTGGGTATCTTAACAAAGATCAGCGATTATCTCTAATAAGACTTCAGTCGCAACATGCTCCCCTTTCCGGGGGGCTCTTTTTTTACTCAAAGAGAAGACCTTGTTCCGGTGGGTCTTCTGAGATTTGCTGACCGCCGAAAAATGAGCGGGTCATCCCGAATTGACGATCGGTGATGAAGAATATGGATACCTTCCCATTAGGGGGAACCTTGCGCTCTACGGCATCAGCTACCGTCTCCGCTCGTTGTTTCGAGGGAACATAATACACATAGAAAGAAAGCTGGTATCTGGAAAACCCAAGCTCCAGCAGATCATTGCGAAACCGGTTCGCCCGCTTCATATCGGTCTTCGTTTTAGTCGGCATATCAAATCCTACAAATACCCACATAGCATTATACGGCCCAAGCATAGGAATACCTTGGAAACTGGATCGTTTCTTTTTCTCTGGATACATACGCCAAATAATCAAGAACATATAGATGGAGCGCATAAGAAAACTCCATCTTTTGATTCTTGTATTCCACTTCGATACCGGGAATCCTCATCAACTCTTTCTTATCTTGAGTCGTAAGCTCAGAATCAATCCCGTATCTGCTGCAGAGGTAGTGAACCACCGAATCGACCAGTGGCCTGAACGGTTCCATCAGGTCGTCAACCAAACTGTATGGATTGATTCTACTCGAATGATACACCCCGTAGCTTGGATGAAGACCGGCAGTAATGATCGCCCGGGCTACGGCGGATCGGAGAATCGTATATCCATAGTTCAACTTGGCGTTGATTTCATTTTCTCGATCCGACCGATAGAAGCCATGGCCATAAAGAGCTGTGAAGTATAACCTTGCACCCTGGGCTTCGGTATTGGAAGGATCACCTGACTGAACTCGTTGTGAGAACATCTTAAGTTGATTGGCATAGTTCGTTAACTCAAGATATTCAAGAAAGCCGCTTTGACACAGCAATTTTTGGACTACGATGAACTTCCATGCCCGCTTCTTTCTGGGCAACGACGCTAAAAGTTGAATCTCATGCCGCTGTGCGCTATCTTTGTGCTGATATAGCGCAAGAAGCATTCCGGTCGGAACATGTTGCTCATCGCAGAAGATCATCGGAATATTGTGTTTCAGACAAGCCTTGAATACCGAATCGGAGTACAGAATCCCGTTCCCATGGCAGGTGATCGAGTGAATATCCTGATAGGGGATTTTCGTCTCTTTACCGTCCCGTTCAACGACCAAGGAGTTTCGTTCCGAGTGCAGGTAATAATTATCTCCCCCAAGATCCAGTACTCGCCACATATCCCTACCCTTCCATTTCAAGATCCTTGAGCACTGGTGAAACGTATTCGACCAAACCTGCCGGGCTGAGCTGAACTTTTCTCACATCATATTGTTGCATTGAACCGATTCTGAAACTTGCATCCTGACCACCATCTGCTTTGGCTATATTTGAGAGGAATAGTCGAATCTCGGGACCTGCTTCCGTAAATGTATCCACTTTTACATAGGTTCTCCCGTCCATCGCATTAGGCACCCGTACTCTCGCAACCTTTTTTATTGCATCCTCCTTCTCTTCAGGCACGGGGGAAGAAGCTGTTATCTCAAGAATATCTCTTCCATAAATCCGCTCAAACAGCTTGTATCCTTTTTGTTTGTACATTGGAGTATAATCCGGATCCATCGCATAGACTTTTCTGATGATTTCGCCTTGGAGCTTGCCTTCTTCGTTGTGGTACAAGTCAATGCACAAACTTGAACCGGTGTCGAATCCGTACCCTTTGGAAGTGGCGGTCGGCTCCTTGACCACAAAGGTCTTTACCCTCGAGTTGTTGGAAAGAAGCTGATACGTTCCTCCGGACAACTCCAGAGCCTTCTTGCTGATCAATTTTTCATTAATGGTGCGCTGTTTCTTTCCCTCTTCCTCCAGTTTCCTGTTCTCTTCGATGAGGGTCCGTTCGGCTTGGACGAGATTTGATTTGTAGCGATCGATGATTTCCTCATTTGTTCGCTGGATTGCTTCAATCTTCATGCGTAGCTCATCATCGTACCAAGACGCCCCCTGAGTACTGAACCGTCCTCTGATCGCGGACTCGACCTCCTCAACGGTACCCTGTTTGACCGCAATGTCCTTTACTTTCTTATTGACGACGAAGACCAGTTCATCGCCCTTCGGGTTCGCACCGAGAATTGAATATACGGTATCTTTCACAAGCGGTCCATTTATCGCATGATTCGTCTTGACGCTTACAAACGCGTTGCGCTCGAAGAAAGACTGGACATACTTTCTGAATAGATTTCGCTGATCCTCCCTGAGCAGCGAATCATCACGATAGTAGTTGGGAATCGGAATGAGGCTTTCAATTTTCTCAGCTTTCAGCCCTTTGGAAGAAAGCGTGTTTATCTGTTTGATCAATGAACGGGAAGTATACAGGGTAACCATCGCATCCAACCCATGGTGGCGATGATCGCCCCGGTTCTTTCCTTTCACTGAATCGGGGGAATCTTTCTTGTCCCAATGCATGCTGCCAAAGTAATCATCGATTCCTTGAAGATTCCATGCCTTCCTGAGGATGCTTGTCTCCCAACCCTTGGTAGTCCGAACGGAATTGCGCTCACTGTAGTCAAACAAGCAGGCAAGATACTCGAACGCGGCAGTTGCGATGTAGCTGTTGTCGGTGGCGAAACGCGACATGAACCCTTTGGATTGTAAATACTCTGCATATTCATCATCCGTCTTTTCGAACCTCCACCGCTTGGCCTTCATACTCGGCGTTGCATCGAGATAATGCATGATCCTGCCCCATTTTTCCGTATGCCCGAATGCGGCATACGGTGTTCGTTTACCCTTCTCTTTATTGCACGAGCCGTGGGCAAGCACCTTGTTTGCATAGGAGTTGTCCGAGGTGTCCTCTATAGGGAAGATGTGGTCGATATCCGTCTGATTGCCTGCTATCTCCGCTACGCTGATGGTTTCAAGGCAATACGGACATATGAACTGTTGATCCTCATACAATCGGAACGCTTGGATATATCGTTTGGAAAGACCGTTCTTCTTGCAATACGTGTCATAGATGCGCTGAGCTGTGGCTTCATTTTTCTGTTGCTCTTTGCTGATCTCTTCGCGCTTTTCAGCCCCGACCTTGAGATCCCGGGCAAGCTCAACAACGATTTCAGAAGGTTTGGAGCCAAGGATCTCAATGACTTCATTCACGACCTTCCTCATCTCGTTGAGCGTTTGGTGGACGACCGGGTTGGCGATACGCCCATGCACCTCTTCTTCTCTATCCGTATTGGGTTTCACGAAGCCCGGTCTGTCAATTCGGTCTTTAAAAGAAGAATGCCAATACTTCCCCATCAAGGCCTGTGTCGACTCGGAAAGAATCTTTCCGTAGTACGGCAGGAACTCCTGAACCTCCCGGGTCGCTGTTTCCTGGAATTCTCCGGCTTCCACGGCTTTCATCACAGCTTCGGTATAGGTATCGCCATCCTCGATGTATTTCATCAACAACAAGGTGGCTGTCTTTCCCAAAGGTCCATAATCACCAATCAGCTTGACCGTCTTGATCGCATCGGCGGCTTCCTCCTCACTCAGTCCGAGATGCATGACCAAATGCTCTTCCACCCTTTTTTCATCTGCGAAGTTCGTCCATATTGCGAAAAACTCATCTTGCTGCTCTTCGGTGAATCGGGCCCAGAATGGTTTCTCTTCAAGATGCCTGAATCGAAACCCTTCAATTTTGGATGTCTTGCGGTCTCGGCCCTGGAGGATGATTTCATGATTTTTGTAACGAGGAAACAAAGTTTTGGCAATCGTGGCTGCAGTTACACTTTTCCCTGATCTGAGATAGTCGAAGAGTTCCTGTCGTTCCTTGTCACTAAAACGAACCTGATTGTACCGCCGGAAAGAGCCGGACTCATCCGGTTCGCCCAAGCGGGCGTTGTTGATGGCTTCCCACAGCCTGCGCTCTTCATTGAGGAAGTGACAGCGTGGAAGCTTCTTCTCATCAGGAAAGTAGGGACAGTTCCCCGGCTCAGGCACGATCTTCTCGTTCTCATAGAGGATCGCATCCTTTATTCGTTGGATGTAATCCTCGCTCAACGTTTGCGGATGGAATTGAGCCTGAGTTAATAGCAGGCGATCAAGTTCAGCGCTGATGATGTCCCGAGTCGGAACCGGGACGGACTTGCCCTTCAGCTTGTCCACGTTTCGATAGCCGACAAACGTATCCCGGTTGAATATGGTCAGCACTTCGATGAACGTGGAAACATTATATTCTGCCATGATCTTGTTCGTGATCGAACGCTGCTCTTCAAGTTTTTTCTCATCCGCGTCTTGCACTTCATCCAAAAATGTCCGAATCGAGGAAGCGCCCCGATGATTCGCGATATGATAGAGAGCATATCCGAGCTCGCTCAGCGTCAATGCTTCCGTCAACCCCTTGAGCCGAAGCTTGTAGGGATCGGCCTGTATCATGGCTTCTTTAAAGCGGAGCCTTGCAGGGTCATCAACGCTCTTGGTTGAATATGGCAGCATCAATTTCCTCTCCGCCAAAAGCTTCCAGAGAAAGATTAGGCGGTTTCGACGATGCCGCAACGCGTTTCGCTGTCCTCTTTTTTCTCTTCGCTCGGAAGCTCCGATTGAGGGGGTAAAGATTCTCGATGTGACAAACACCAGATCAGTAGGCTCATAACCGTAGTTTTTTGACTCTTCCATTGCAGCGATCGCAAGGCCAATCGATCCCACTCCCAGATCAAGGCCCATCGAATATGAACGCCCTTTCAGTCTCGTTCGAATCTCTTCCGCCTGCTGGCGATACCGCTTCGATAGCTTCTTGGCCATAGTTGAATCTCCTACATGATTTTTAGCCCATGGAACATGGCTGTTAGCCATTGTAACAGAACTTACCGCACGATGCGATAAAAAGATCGATTCTCCCTGATAAGAACGGTGAATCATCATCCCGAGGATTCAAAACTAGCACAAAATCGTCATTCTATACACAGTAAAAAGGTTAATCTTTTTATTTATAAGGCTTTACAAAATACTCTCCACGTTTTTGCACGATTTTTCTTCCATTCTGTCACCTTTTTACAGAATATTTCTCTCTTTTTTCCACCTTTTTACAGATTGACTTGGACATTTATTATTAATTGTCTGGTTTTAACAGAAAACACCGTCATCCTTCTTTCATCTCTTCTTCGAGGCACCGATCCGGTGACTCCCCTGCAGTAGAGAAACTCCTAGGCTTGTGGTAGGATTGGGGTATGAAAAAACGAACTATCGCCATGAACACGAGCGAGGAACTGCGCCTTGCCTGCCAGGAGTTGATGGATGGCACATATATCAAATATGCGTAAGATTCTCTTGATGATTCTCCTCTCTATGCTGCTTGTATCCTGCGCCTCAAGCCGACCTGCCAGGGTCGGAGCGACCTTCAAAGAGAGCGAAATCGTCTTGGATCTTTCAAGCGCCGCGTTTCTCAGCCACGGATATGTCGCAGGCGATTGGATCGGAGTCGAAGCCGACAACATGTTGATTCGTGCCCGAGTAAGCGATGAACGTTCAAATCAGTACCCGACGTTGCTTGTCGGGGGTGAAAACGTGGTTCTCCACATCCCTGGGAATACTGCGGTCTTGGGGCCTTACAAAAAGGACGTGAGCGGAAGCATCCACGTAGGCGGAACGTTCGTGTTCACCCTCTGAGGACGGGATCGAAAAGCAGATCGAACGTGTCACACATCAATTCAAGAAGGAACTCGCGGGCGGAAAAGAACGTGAGTTCCTCTTCATATGGACCCTCGTCATTCCGCCTCTCCTTCGTGTAGACATATACCCGAGGATCGCTCAACGTCCCCTTCGTCCGATATTCATCCTGAAGCTCGCGGATGCTGCACCCCAGCCGCTCGGACAGGGAACGCAGATCTTCCTGCTCGATCTGGAATACGGCGATAATCTCATTTTTGTGGAACACGAGGAGCGAGAACGCGACGACTGCGAGATCGATCGAGGAACGAAGACTCGGATGATCGAGCACCTCGACGGTGAGCTCGCCGACATCGTACGTTTCAATGATCGATTCGTGCTTCGGATATGCGTGCCAAAGCAT
>JAAYQW010000032.1 GCA_012519115.1 Spirochaetales bacterium | reverse complement strand
TTATTGGCAGCAAGCCATGCAGCAAGCAGCGCGCCTGAAGAATGACCTGAAACATATGAAGGCTTTTTTATGACATGATTCATGAACCACATCAAATCCCGCCCTATGATATTCGCTTTGTATTTTGCGGTATCCTTGCTGGATTTGCCGTGCCCATAATAATCTACCGCAAAAATATGAAATTCTTTAGACAAGTCCGGTAAGACCTTGGCATAGTCCTGCCATGCAACCTGTTGTCCGTGCAACAAAAGAAGTGGCGGTCCGTTTGAAGGTCCCTCACCGTAGTTTAGTATGGAGCCGTCAATTAAAACCACCTGTTTTTCCATAAAGCCAAGCTTCTCGCCCGTCTTATTCATGAAGTTTTCGTTTATATAATCGTAATGTAGATTCCGATAAGCAAACATTGCAACCACAACAGCCAGTGAGGTCATAATTATCAGTATTACTTTCAACACTTTTATCATGTTCCCCTTCTTATACCCTGATATGGTCTCCTCTACCTATTGTATAGCCAAATGCAGCAAATACATTACCATGAATGTTTTGGCTATCCATAATCGTATTATGCACCGCGACATTAGGTAGTCCGGACGTTTTCCATCATGAACGTTTTTTACATTTCAACTATATAGCAATTTTCTTTTTATGAATCCGTTTCTTTGCACCCTGCATAACGAATCTTCTTGATGGTCAGACGGATGAAGAACGCTGGGAGTAATAGAGCGGGACAGTTCTTCACAACACAAAAGAAAACGGCGTAGATGATAGCAAGTACCAAATCCACGCCGTTACACGGGTATCAGGATGAACACCTTTCAGGCTGTACAATGTGTGCCTTAGGCGTTCTTTTTGCGGATAAGCTCTTTGACTTTCGCTTTCTTGCCGACACGATCGCGGATGTAGTAGAGTTTCGCTCTCCGGACTCGACCGGGGCGTACGACTTCGACACTCTCGACTCGAGGCGAGTGCAACGGGAAGATACGCTCGACTCCGACACCGTAGGAAATCTTTCGTACGGTAAAGGTTCGGCGAACTCCGCTGTTGTTCTTCGCGATGACCAAGCCTTCAAACACCTGGATACGCTCTGTCGCGCCTTCAACGATTTTAAAATGTACTTTTACGGTATCTCCGACGGAGAAGTTTTCCGCATTCTCCTTGAGTTGTACTGATTCAACAGCTTTCATCACGTCCATTGTCTAAGGTCCCCTTCGCCATATGTTCTTTCAATTCATTTACTTGTTTTCTGGAATCCACGTCCAAAGAGGCTGTTTCCAGAAGATCGATCCGCCGCTCCATCGTGCGAAGCAGCTTCTGTTTCAGCCGCCATGATTCGATCTTCTCATGATGACCGCTCAATAATACATGAGGGACTTCTTTTGGGCAAGAGGGTTCGCTTCTCGTGTAATGGGGATATTCCAGCAACCCGTCACCGAAGCTTTCCTCATCAAGCGATTTTCTACTGATCACCCCATCGATCAATCGAAACAGTGAATCCACGATCACCATCGTGGCGATTTCGCCGCTGGTGATCACATAATCGCCGATTGAAATCTCATCATCCACATACTCGTCGATGATTCGCTGATCAAGGCCCTCATAATGCCCGCAGATGAAGACGAGTTCCCGCTCTTCACTGAGTTCCCGGGCCAAGGCCTGGTTCAGCAGAACTCCCGACGGTGATGGATATATCACCCGCTTGCCCGCAGTTCCCAGTTCATCCAACGCTTTGGAAAGAGGATCGTACATCAGCACCATCCCCGCCCCGCCCCCATAGGGAAGATCATCGACGCTCTTGTGCTTACCGGTCGCCCAAGAGCGAAAGTCAATCAGATTGTACGCTACCGTTCCTTTCTCCACCGCCCGCCTCATGATCGAGGAGGTGAAAAACCCCTCGAGCATCTGGGGAAAGAGGGTCAGAACCGTTATCGTCAGTCGAGCAGCCATGGTGCCAACAACTCTATCGTTTTTTCTTCGAGATCGACCTTTCCGGTATACTCGTGGAGAAACGGAACCAGAAAACGCTTGGAATCCGGTCGCTCGGCCTCCAAAAGAAGCGCCTGAGGACCATCCATCACGCTGACGACCGTGGCGCGGTTTTCCCCATCGGATACGAGCGTACACCCGATCAGATCCGCAGTGTAGTACTCGCCTTCCTTAAGCGGAGAGGCGAACTTGCGGTCGACCATCACCCGGGCGCCGACGATCGCCTGTGCTTCTTCAGAAGAATCATATCCTTTGAATTTCATCAAAACGCTTTTACCGTCAGTTCGCACATGCTCGACGGCAAGGGGTATTTCTTTACCGTCTTTCAGGGAAGCGACGATCGTCTTGAGCTTTTTAAGATAATCGGACTCCTCATTGTTCGGGTAGACTCTGACCTCGCCCTCGTAGCCGAAGGTTCGTCCGATCGTAGCAGTAGCGATGAGCCGATCCACGTCAGTCGAGGATCTCCAGCACCGCCCGCTTTCCATCCCGGGTAGCCGAAGCGCTGAGGATCGTTCTGATCGCTTTGGCGATCCGTCCCTGCTTGCCGATGACCTTGCCGACATCTTCGCTGGCGACGCGGAGTTCCAGAATCGTGGACTTTTCGCCCTCGATCACATTGACATCCACTTCATCGGGAAGATCGACAAGCGACTTTACGATATATTCAACTAGATCTTTTTCCACAGTGTGCTCCTAGGACTTAGTCCTGAGCCTTGCGATTCACCTGCACGCCGCTCTTGTTGAGCAAATTGCGAACCGTATCGCTCGGCTGGGCGCCTTTCATCAACCACTCTTTGACGCGGTCTTCTTTGATCACCAACTGCTCATCTTTGTCTGCAAGGGGATGATAGTGTCCGACTTCCTCGATCGCGCGGCCTTGGCGCTTCTCACGGGAGTCGATTACTACAATCCGATAATCCGGTCGTTTCTTTGATCCAAACCTCTTCAGTCTCATGCTCACCATCGTGACAATTCCTCCATGATATACAACAACTACAGACCCATCTGTTTTAACATTTCAGCCTGGTATTTTTTGTTTCGCGTCAACTTCCTCATCATCTGGCGTGACTTTTCAAACTTTTTGATCAGACGATTCACATCGCTGATATGCGTACCGCTTCCCTTGGCGACCCTTCGCCGACGGGTTGGTCCAAGTATAAGGTAGTTTTCCCGTTCAGCATAGGTCATCGAACGGATGATCGCCTTCTCCCGTTCGATTTCCTGTTTGTCGATATCATCTTCGCTGACCTGACCCTTCATCCCCGGAATCAGTTCCAGCATCGATTCAAGGCCGCCCATCTTGTTCATCGATTCAAGCTGTTCAAGATAATCCTGAAGATCGAAGGTGTTCTTCGCCATCTTCTGCTGCATTTTGATGGCCTGCTCTTCATCGAACACCTCCTGGGCTTTCTCGACAAGCGAGACGATATCTCCCATTCCGAGAATCCGGGAAGCGTAGCGATCGGCGTAGAACGGCTCCAAGTCTTCGACTTTCTCGCCTACTCCAATGAATTTGATCGGCTTTCCGACTACCGAACGCAGTGAAAGAGCCGCTCCGCCTCGGGTATCGCTGTCAAACTTCGTAAGGACGACTCCGCTGATGCCGACCTGCTCTTCAAACTCTTTGGCGATCGCAACCGCCTGCTGACCGGTCATCGCATCCGCGACGAACAGCGTTTCCTCCGGTTTGAGCACATCCCGGACTTTTTTAATCTCCGCCATCAGCACTTCATCGAGGTGCATCCGTCCGCTGGTATCGACGATCAACGTATTGAACTGCTCTTTCTTCGCTTTTGCGAATGCGGCCTTGGCGACCGTTGCCGGATCCTTTTCCCCTTCGATGGAAAACACCTCGACACCGACCGTTTCTCCGAGGACCTGCAGCTGCAGGATGGCGGCGGGACGAACCAGGTCCGCGGCGACCAGAAGGACTCTCCGCCCCTCTTTCTTCAAGCGAAGAGCAAGTTTTGCGGCGGTGGTGGTTTTACCGGAACCCTGAAGACCCATCATGAGGATTGAAGACGGGGTATCGGGACCTTTGAGATTGAGCTTCTGGTTATCCTCGTCCCCGAGGAGGTTCACCATCTTGTCGTAGACGATCTTTACAAACTGGTCCCCCGGATCGACGGCCTTGAGAACCTTTTCGCCAAGCGCTTCCTCCATCGTGGAATTGATGAATCTGCGGACGACCCGGATATTGACGTCCGCATCCAACAGCGCCACCTTGATCTCTTCAACGGCGTCTTGGATGTTCTTTTCACTGATTTTGGATTTTCCGGCGATCGATCGCATGATCGAGCTGAACGCATTGCTTATTGAATCAAACATTGTCTCTTAACTCTTTCACTCAAATTGACCTTATACCCTACACCCTCAAACCCTGTCAAGAAGAGCTAACTGATAAGGCTTCCCTCTTCATTGAAATCAACCGCCTGTTCATCATCATTGAGGATGACCGGTTTTCCCTCCAACGTATCGAGGCGGTAGCTGACCATCGTGGAAACTCCCGGCTCCATCTGGGTTACCCCCAGGAGCGTAGTAGAACCCATGACGGTGTGTTTATTGTGGGTGACGATGATGAACTGACTCTTTTGAGCAAACTCTTCGAGCAGCGAGAGGAAGTAGCCGATATTTCGATCGTCAAGCGCCGCATCGATCTCATCAAGCACCGTGAAGGGGGACGGCTTTACGCTGTAGGTCGCAAAGAGCAACGCCACTGCTGTCATCGAGCGCTCACCTCCGCTTAACAGCGTGAGGTGGGTAAGCTTCTTGCCCGGCGGCTGAGCGAGAATGTCGATTCCGCTTTCAAGAATATTATCCGGATCGATCAGGGAGAGCTCGGCGCGACCTCCACCGAAAAGCCGGCGGAACATCGCCTGGAATGCGGCTGAAATCTCCTTGTACGTCGTCATGAAGAGTTCTTCGCTCCGCGTCGTGATCTCAGTGATGACATTATCCAGATCCGCTTTCGCTTTCGCCAGATCATCCAGCTGCCTGGTGAGGAAGTCATACTGTTCTTTGATCTCGGAAAACTCCTGCTCCGCCATCTGGTTGATGTATCCCATTCCGCTGACGCGCTTCTTCACCTCTTCCAAGCGCGCTCGGAGAACCGGGCTGTCATCCAGCTCCTCCTCTTCAAGCCGGTGTTCGAACTCCTTCAGGCTTTTGCCGTACGTATCGAAGAAGTTCGTATAGAGCCCTGCAATCTGTTCTTCAAGGTTTTGGGCGTGCAGTTCCGCCTTTTCCCGCTCGCTTCGGAGGTTCTGGATCTCGTCGAAGGTGTCCTCCTTCTCTGATTCACGGTCTTGAATCAGCCGGCTCTGCTCTTCTATTCGGGTGGCAAGTACTTCGAGTTCCCGATTCAGATCGGCGATTCGCGTTTTGATCTCTTTCACTTCCGCTTCGGTGGCACGGATATCCTCCTGGGTTTCATAGATTCGTTCCTGGGCATTTGTCGCCGCGGCGAGCGCATCTTTATATTCATACTCCCGTTCGGTGATCGTACTTCGAAGGTTGGCAATCCACGCCTGAGCGGATTCCTTGTTGGAACGAAGCTGGCTGAGCGCGCTTTGATGTTCGGCGATCGCATCCTGGAAGAGATCCATCTGGCTTTGGAGGCGAAGGTTCTCTTCTCTCAGATGGGCAACCCGCTCCCGGTTGCGGATGATCTCTTTTCGTTTTTGAGCGATCGCCTGGTCGAGTTCCTGCTTCTTTGCGATCGTTCCTTCGGGGGCTATGAGCTCATCCAGGAAAGATGCCTGAGTCCCTTCGTAGACGGCAAAGTGATCGGAGAGCGAAGCCAATGAATCGCGTAAGGTGGAAAAGAATTCGTGCTGCCGCTTAAACAGCGTCTCGACGGAGAGTTCGGCGGCTTTCAGTTTGGCGAAAAACTCCTGTTCTTTGAGAATCGACTGCCTGATATGCTCCAATTCCGCCAGGAGGATGCTTCGGGCCTCATTGCGGGCTTTGGTGGTATATCCGCTTGAGCGCAGCTGTTCTTCAAGCTGGATGACGATCGCATCGCTGAGCTCATTGACTTCAAGGCTCAGGGTGTCCGTCTCTTCCTCGAGGCGGGTGTTGCTCTTCTCGAGCGTGCCGATCTGATTGATATGGTCTTCAATGGTTTTTCTGCTTTTTCCCAGGGATGCCAGAAACCCTTTCAGCTCCCCTTCCAGCTGCTTGATTCGTTCATCAATCTGGGCGATATATCCGGTCCGCTCGGCGACGTGCGCCTGGTCGCGTTCAATCTGACCTTTGATCCCTTCACCCCGGCTTTTTGCGCTTTCCTGCTGATTCAGGAAATCCCGGTATCGAACCGTCAACAGATCAAGTTTTTCGCCCCTTCCCTTCGTCGCTTCATCGAGGCGCATGAGCTCGGTTTGAATCGCGATGCGGGAAGAACCCAAGGTTCTCAGCTCTTCACGCAGCTCGGCAAGACTCTCATCGAAGGTTTCCAACTCCGCCCGTTTTGCCTGGTATTGCCGGGAAAACGTCTGCTCCTGTTCAAGCCGGACCTCCCTCAGCTTCGAATAGCTGACCAAGGTGGAAAGCTGGATGTCGACTTCCAGGGTGAATTGTTCTTTTCGAAGTTCGCGATAGCTCTTCGCTTTTTCCGCCTGCCCTTTCTTCGTATCGTAGTTGCGCTTCACTTCCCTGAGAATCGTTTCCACTTGAGCGATATTTTCATCGGTTCGCTCAAGTTTTCGTTTCGCTTCCAGACTTTGCACCTTGTATCGGCTGATTCCCGCCGCTTCTTCAAAGATATAGCGCCTGTCCTCCGGTCGGGAGGAAAGAATCTGGTCGATCTTTCCCTGCTCCAAGATCGAGTAGGCGCTTTTTCCGACGCCGGTATCAAAGAAGAGATCTCGGACATCCATCAGCCGGACGCGATTGCGATTGATATAGTATTCGCTTTCTCCGGTTCGGAAGATTCGCCGCTTGATCTCGACCTCCGGCTCATCGATCGGCAGATCGCCGTTTTCATTGGAGAGGACGAGAATGACTTCGGCCACTTGAAGGGGTTTGCGCAGATCGGTTCCGTTGAAGATCACGTCTTCCATTTTCGATGCCCGGAGCGTCTTGGTCGACTGCTCGCCGAGAACCCATTTGATCGCATCGACGATATTGGATTTACCGCACCCGTTCGGTCCCAGGAGACTGGTGATCCCATCGGAGAATTGGAGTTTCACTCGATCGGCGAATGATTTAAATCCATAGAGTTCAAGAGATTTAAGAAACAACGCACACCCTCTTCTTGCTTGACGATATCTGTGAGCGATTATAGCATATCAACCGCAGGAGGTAATAGAGGATGACGTTGATCTGTGGAGTCGATGAGGCGGGCCGAGGCCCCTTGGCCGGTCCGGTGGTCGCCGCGGCGGTGCTTTTGGGAAAGGATTTCCCCGTTCACCTTCTGAAAGATTCAAAGAAACTGGCTCCCGGAAAGCGGATGACGCTTGAAACCCTCATCAAGGAACAGGCTGATGGCTGGGCGGTAGCCGTCGTTTCGCATCGACGGATCGATGAAATCAACATTCTTCAGGCAACGATGGAAGCGATGCACAACGCAGTATCTCAATTGCAGAAAAACCATCCGATCACAAAAGCCCTGATCGACGGCGACCGGTCGCCGATCCTCTCCTGTGAAACGGAAACTGTCATCAAGGGCGATGACTCGATTCCCGAGATCATGGCCGCTTCGATTCTCGCCAAGGTGGAGCGGGACCGCATCATGGCCGCCTATGATGAAAAGTGGCCGATGTATCGCTTCGCCAAGCACAAAGGGTATCCGACCAAAGCACATAAAGAGGCCCTGAAACAATACGGGCCTTCTCCGATTCATCGATTGAGTTTTAGATATTAACGAACATTCCGCTTGATGAAATCGAGCGACTTCTGAAGCTCTTTCAGGAACTCCCCCAAGTCCTCCTGGTAGATGATGATTGATTGGCGAATGAAGCGGTCACTATCCGGCAAGCCTTTCGATTCGACGATATTCAAAAAGATGTCACCTCGAATATTCTCTTTTACATTAAAAAAATACGTCCGCTCATTCTTGACAAGCCTTGTTGAAAACACTTCCCCGCGCTGACCCACGCTCCTACCCTCGCTTCTTGTTCATAGATCCATCTCTTTTGTATCAGTGATGCCTCATGCATGTCAATCGACGCCGGACCACGACCAATCATGGGAACTCATAGGGTACTTGACGAAGATGCAACGATACACTATAAAAAGAGGCGGTTGATGCGCCTTTCGTATAATGGTATTACCTCAGCCTTCCAAGCTGAAGAAGCGGGTTCGACTCCCGTAGGGCGCTCTAGAAAGAGGCACTCCGATGGGGTGCCTTTTGTGTCTTCTTAAGGAGTGCTCATGCAGGAACGCTATGCTGAACTGATCATCGCCATCCAACTTCGCCTAAGCGAGGGGGACAGCCTTACGATCAACACCAACGCCCGAACCATGAACTTCGCCCGTCTTGTGGCAAGAAAAGCGACTCATGTGACGAAACTGCCTGTAACGATCGTCGAGACGTCAATGGGCAAAGTGCTTCAAACCTATCCGATAGACCCGATTGAAAAAAGGGGCATGAGGCCTCAGGTGAAGACCTCCGTCCTCGCCCATATCGTCGACTTGGATGAATTCCCCTACGGTGAAGATGAGGATTGGAATGAACCCTCTCACGAAGTGAGAACCCTCGCCCACTACGGTCATCTTTCCGATCCTGTTTTCCTGGATCGAAGGATCTCGATTCCATGGGCGAACATTCCCTATCCGGGAACCGCCTGGGCGGCAAGCATGCTCGGCCGCCTTGTGAGCATCGAGGAGATGTGGAACCTGTTTGGAATTCTGATGCGTCTTACCTCCGATTGGTCCCCCACCTACTGGACGGAACAAGCCAACGTGCTTTCCTATCGTGAAAAGATTCTCAACACCTCTTTAGGGAAGATGATCTCGATCAAAGGAAGCGAAACGGAGCTGATCGGCGAACAAAGCCCGCTGACCGGATGGATCAGCGGCGTATTCCGGCTCGCTTCCGGACGAGAGTATATTCCGCTTCTCCCGGTCCAGTCGGTTCATACGGCATTTAAAACCGGTTCGACGAATGGAAAGGTCCGGGCGGGATCGCCGTTCACCCTGTTCGGCACCCCGGTAACGGAAGCCGCATTCACCATTGAAGACGGGGTCGTGGTTTCCTATGACGCTCGCGAGGGCAAGGAAGCGCTCAAGAAGTATTTTGAAGTGGATGAAGGAACCAAAGCGGTAAGCGGAATCAGTCTTGCCGACTCCAATACGCCGGAATGCCGCTACATCTCCCGCCTCGTCCACCCCCACTACAAAAAGGAGTGCCGATCGATCCTTCATCTCGGAGGCGTGCTGGTGGATACGATCAAGGCGGGAACCCGGGAGGATGATCTGCCCGATCTCGGACAATCGATAGCCCACTTGGAAATCCCCCTGTGCCATGATATTACAGTAGAGATACGAGAACCCGACGGTTCAAATAAAACGATCATAGCCGAAGGGTCTTTCATTTTATAGGAGATGCGACGATGAATGAACAGGATATCCGAAGATATGCGGAATTGATCATCACCAAAGGAATCAATCTGCAGAAAGGCAAAGCGGTGCTCATCACCACCGGAGCGGGAACCTACTACTTCGCCCGCGCCCTCGGTAAGGCCGCCTATCGTCTAGGCGCTTCCTATGTGCAAATCCTTACCGACGATCTTGATCTGCTCTCCTCCCGCTTGGAGGCTCAGAGCGAAGAAGAAGTCCAATTCGTTCCCGCCTACCTCAAAGCGCTCGATTATGAATTCATCAGCGAAGGGTGGTCCTCTATTCGCATCGATTCAACCGAAGAGCGATTGGACCACGGTCCGCTCGATCCGGTAAAGAACCAGTTCGCCTCCGCCGCCCGCCGGAAAGCTTCCGAAGCCCGCTCGAAGGTTCTCATGCGCCACCAGCTGCCTTGGTGCGTCTGCGTCGCCCCGGGACCGCTCTGGGCGAAGCAGGTTCTTGGCGAGGATGCCAAGCCTGAGGATCTTTTTGAGGTGCTTAAACCGATTCTTTTGCTGGACAGGGAAGATCCCGCTTCCGCATGGGATGAAAAGCATGAGACGCTGCAGAAGCGAATGGACTATATCAACTCCTTGGATTTCAAAGCCCTCCACTTCCAAAGCCCCCGAACCGATCTGACGATCGGTTTCAGAAAAGAGTCCCGTTTTGTCGGCGGAGCGGAAACGCTCCCCTCAGGAAAACGCTTCTTTGCGAATCTTCCCACCGAAGAGATCTTCTCCACCCCCGATCGAATGCAGGCCGAAGGGTATGTAACGACAACTCGGCCGGTGGATGTATTGCATACTCCTACCGAGGAAGTCCGCTTCGTCTTCAAGGAAGGAAAAGTCGTCGAATATTCAGCGAAGAAAGGCCGGGAAGCGCTGGATCGCTTCTTCGGGATCGACGAGGGTACGAGACGGATCGGTGAAGTGGCGCTGGTCGACGAATCCAGCCCGATCGCTCAGAGCGGGTTGATCTTCCACTCGATCCTGCTGGATGAGAATGCTTCGTGTCACCTGGCCCTCGGAGAAGGATACCCGATATGTCTTGAACACGGTTCTACGCTTTCAAACGAGGAGGAACTACATGAGGCGGGGTGCAACACCAGCTTGACCCACGTCGACTTCATGGTGGGATCGAGCGACATGAACGTCGATGCGATCCTGCACGATGGCTCGAGGGTTCCGATCATCGTCAACGGTCGCTTCAGTTTAGATCACTGATGAGCTTCAACCCGTCAAGGGTCTGCATCGGCACGATCTGATTGATTCGCCCGACGAGAGGGCTGAGCGTTCGCGAGAGGCCCCCGGTGGCGATCACATACAGCTCTTCACCGATCTCCGCCTCCGTCAACTCGATGATTGTCTTCACCAGCCCCGCATACCCGAACATGATTCCGCTGTTGATCGAATCCTGGCTGGTTCGTCCGATTACCGAAGGCGGGGTTTTCAGCTCGACTTGAGGCAGTTGAGCCGTCGCTCCATAGAGGGAGTTCACCGCGGTCACCAGCCCGGGAGCGATCGAGACCCCAAGGACCGCTCCTTCTTTGTTCACCGTTGAAAACGTCAACGCGGTTCCAAAATCAATGACCATCACGCTTCTGCTGGGGTGAACATAGTGAGCCTGCGCCAAGTTGGCCAAGATATCCGTCCCCAACTCCCTGGGGATCGTCTCCCGGATCAGATTGCTGTTCACCGAATGGGTCACCATCAACGGCTGAATCGAGAAGAGGTTGTAGATGTTTTTTGCGATCGCCCGGGTAAGATTGGGAACGACGCTGCAGATTACCGCTTTGGTGATATCCTGGCGACTGACCTTGGCGCTGTTCATCAGCGCTTCAAGGACGACGAAGTACTCGTCGGTGGTCTTCTTCTGGTCGCTATGAATCCGAAAAGAATGAATCCACTCTTTTCCATTGTGTACCGCTATGACGACATTGCTGTTGCCGATATCAACCGCTACCAACATACCACCTTCCTCAGAGTGCCAAAGCGTTCTTTACTCCTCCATAGAGTTCAGTCCGCAGTGCTTTGATTCCCTCGTCCTTAAAATACTCTTCGAAGCCCATCATTCTGTCAATCACTCCGCCGGGAGTGAATTCGATGATGCGATTCGCGATCGATTCGACGAACTGATGGTCATGACTGTTGAAGAGAATGTTTCCGGTAAAGTCGATCAGACCGTTGTTGAGCGCCGTGATCGCCTCGAGATCCAAGTGGCTGGTCGGTTCATCGAAGATGAGCACGTTCGCCCCTTCAAGCATCATCTTCGCGAGAAGGCAGCGGACCTTCTCTCCCCCGCTTAACACGGTAAGATCCTTCAAGGCCTCATCGCCGCTGAAGAGCATCCGGCCCAAGAAGGAACGAACGTATGTTTCATCCTGGTCGGGACTGTATCGGCGAAGCCAATCCACGATTGAGACATGCTCTTCAAAGAGATGATTGTTGTTTTTGGGAAAGTACGAAAGGCTCGTGGTGACACCCCACGTGTAGGATCCGTCGTCCTGTTCGTCGTTGCCGCTGAGAATCTCGAAGAGGGCGCTCTTGGCTGCGTGGCCGGGCCCGACGAACGCGATCTTGTCGCCGGCATTCACATGGAGAGAAAACTTGTCGAGCAGCACTTCCCCTTCAATCGATTTGGAAAGGGAGTCTATATCCAGAATATTCCGACCGACCTCGCGATTGGGCTTGAAGGCGACATAGGGGAAGCGGCGGCTGGAGGGACGGATGTCATCGATCGTGAGTTTATCGATCAGTTTCTTTCGGCTGGTCGCTTGGCGGGCTTTGGCCACGTTGGAACTGAAGCGGTAAATGAACTCCTTCAGTTCGGCGATCTTCTCCTCCCGTCGCCGTTTCTCGTCCCGTTGCTGTTTTGCC
>JAAYQW010000031.1 GCA_012519115.1 Spirochaetales bacterium | reverse complement strand
GGAGGGGAAGATGAAAGATTTAAAGCGAGTCGACCTCTGGGTAGGTATCGGGCTGATAGCCTTGAGCATCGCAGTATGGTTGATGACGGCCAGCTTGCCGGTTCCCGAGCGGGGGATCGGGCCGGGTCAATATCCGCGGGTGATTTCCGTGATGATGTTCGGCCTGGGCGCTATACAAATTGGGACAAGTCTGCTTGGCGGGCTTCCTGAGAGAAGCAGTGATCGTACGTATCTCACTGAAATAGGACGAGCGCTTCTGTTGGCGGTGATCTCCTTGGTATACGTGAGGCTGCTCAGTCTGATCGGATTCCCGCTTCTCACCCCATTCTTTCTTGTCGGCATCATTCGCTTGTTCGGGTACAAGAAATGGAAGACGAACATCTTGGTGAGCGTGATCGGCACTGCGGTCATCTTCGTCCTGTTCAATGTGGTCTTCATGGTATTCCTTCCCGTAGGAAGGCTCTTCTAGAGGGGGTGCGAGATGATGCAGAATTTAGCATATGGATTTTCCTTGGTATTTAAGCCGTTCACCTTCGCCTTGATGGTATTCGGGACGGCGATCGGAGTCGTGATCGGAGCTTTGCCGGGTCTTACGGCATCGATGGGCATCATTCTGCTGTTGCCGCTGGTCTACCGGCTTCCCGCCAGTGTTTCGTTGGTCATGCTGTGCGGACTTTTCTGCGGAGGAATGTACGGCGGATCGATTTCAGCGATTCTTCTCAATACACCGGGAACCCCTTCCGCATCAGCTACGACGCTGGACGGATATCCCCTCAACCGGCAGGGCAAAGCGGGCAAAGCTCTCGGAATCGCCACGATCGCTTCCTTCGGCGGAGGCATCATCAGTACGGCGTGTCTTATCGTTATCGCGCCGCAGCTGGCGAAGGTAGCGTTGTCGTTCCAGGCAGCGGATTATTTTTCTTTGAGTATTTTCGGTCTTTCCATCATGGCGAGCTCATCGGGAAAGAATGTTGTCAAAGGCCTTATCGCCGGATGTGTCGGGCTGCTCGCCTCCTGTGTCGGAATCGATACGATCGTCGGAGTCAACCGCCTGACATTCAACAACATGTATCTTGCAGGCGGCTTCAGTCTCCTGCCGGTTCTCATCGGTGTGTTTGCGGTCAGTGAAGTATTGAAACAGGTTCAGACCTCCCATGAGGAGCGGCCGGTTACGATTCAAGCGGTAACGGATATCCTTCCGACCTGGAAGGAAGTAAAAGGTGTGATACCTGCGATTCTCGTAGGTGGAGTGTTGGGGGTGTTCATCGGAATCGTTCCCGGAACCGGCGGAGCGATCGCATGCTTCCTCGCGTATAACGTTGTCCAGAAATTCGCAAAAGATCGGGATCAGTTCGGCCAGGGCGCTCTCAGCGGCATTGCCGCTCCGGAATCGGCGAACAACGCTACCACGGGTGGCGCTCTTATCCCGATGCTGTGCCTCGGGGTTCCCGGCGACGTGGTTACGAGCGTCATGCTCGGAGCTCTCGTGCTTATCGGCGTACGGCCCGGACCGCTTCTCTTCATTGAAAACATCGATGTCGTCTATTCGATCTTCGCCGGAATGGTCATCATCCAATTCCTGATGCTGGGCTTCGGACTGCTGAGCTCGCGGTATTCGCCGGCGATCTTGCGGATTCCCGATACCCTCCTGATGCCGGTCATCATGGTGCTGTGTGTCGTAGGCGCCTTCTGTCTGAACAACTCCCTGTATGACGTTACGGTCGCTCTGGTGTTCGGAATCCTCGGCTTCTTCATGAAGCGATGGGGCTATCCGGGTGCGCCGCTCGTCCTGGGAGTCATTCTCGGACCGATGGCAGAAGAAAACCTCAACCGGGCGCTGCTTGTCTCCAATAACAACTGGGCGGTGCTGGTCCAGCGTCCGATCTCCCTTACGTTCCTGCTTCTCTCGGCTCTTTCCATTGGGCTTGCCGTGTATAACGTGAAAAAGAAGGAGGCGTAGGGAT
>JAAYQW010000030.1 GCA_012519115.1 Spirochaetales bacterium | reverse complement strand
GATCTACCCAAAAAGATAGCAAAGCCTTCTCTCGTTGACAAGAATCGCCGGGAAAGGTACACACACTCTCCACAATCGGAGCCCGGCGGTATCGTAGCCTTGACTTTTGCAGCATCCTACCCCGGAACAAGCTCATAAGCAATTGTCCCGGATGAAATTGCCACCCGGGACATCAAACACGGGATTGTGTTGTGTTCAGGAGCTCTGCTTTACATAAGCCAACAATGAGCGGACTTCACCTGTCGCGGGGTGTTGCCCGGAGAAATCAATCCCGAGATTCTTGCCGATATCCTTCAGAGGTTCATCAATCAGAAGATCCTCTCACCCATATCGCTTTTTTATCTGACTGTCCGGATGACAGACCCGATCATCCCTGACACACTCCCGGGGCACTGAACACCAAGCATGCGGTGCTCAGGAAGGTTGTGTTGTTCGGATAGAGTCAGGCCCGGGGTTTCCCGGGCCTGACATCCAATCTATCTATCGACTTGCTTCATGATCAGGGCAGCCGTCTTTGCCTTACCAGTGAACGGGTTCCCGTCCCGTACCCATCCTGCCAGTACTCGCAGTCTTCAGTTCGGAGGGTCTGGCGGTCGCGGTCGCGCTCAAGGGTTCGAAGTCCGGCTCCGAAGGCTGCGCCGGTGTTGTCCATTCGAGCTTCTATGAAGGTTCTCCGACCACAGCCGTCCTGATCGCAATCGCATTCGTTGAGTTCGGGATCGAGGACTCGAAGGCGCTGTTGAACACCGCCCGCAAATGATGCAGTGGCAGCATTCATCTTCGGACTGCCCTGATTCCGGTAGAAGGCAGGCACGCCGGGGACGACCGGCGAATCCTCGGATGGTTCGGCGGCGGCGACGGATGCTTCCAGAACCTGGTCGAGGGGTTGTTCGGGAATGGGAGCCGCGAAAAGGCCGAGGGCTCCAAGAGCAAGAATAACGGTAAGAAGAATAGTTGTTTGAATTAATCGCATATGATTACTCCTTGTTGTTGATGTGCACAGATATAACAGGGGGTTTATACAGTTGGCAATAAGTGTTGGATCATGTACACAAACTCTCCACAATTGGGGCCCGTCTTGACAGAAAGTGGAGACCGACGGTATCGTAGCGGTATGAAGAAGCACATCCACCATCACCATCTTGATGCGACGCTGCCCGACCGGTGAGTGTGGAATTGTCATAAATACACGCCTCCGCTGTCGCGGGGGTCTTTTTTTATTCGTTTGGAGGAAGCGATGGATGAAGTGTTACGGATAGCGATCCAAAAGAAAGGACGACTCAGCGAGCAATCGCTTGAGATCATCAAGCAGTGCGGCATCAAGTTCGGAGCGGACGAGCGGGTCCTGAAGGACCGGGCGACGAACTTCCCCTTGGAGTTTCTCTACGTCCGGGATGATGACATCCCCTCCTACATCGCAGATTCGATCGCCGACATCGGAATCGTCGGCCGGAATGAATTCGACGAACAGGGGATCGACCTTGCCGTGCTTCGGGATCTGGGGTTCGCCAAGTGCCGCCTCAGCATCGCCGTTCCCCATGAGTTCGCCTACAAGGACCTTTCAAGTCT
This sequence comes from Spirochaetales bacterium, assembly GCA_012519115.1. Taxonomy (GTDB): domain Bacteria; phylum Spirochaetota; class Spirochaetia; order Sphaerochaetales; family Sphaerochaetaceae; genus Sphaerochaeta. Next base: position 9,836 of record JAAYQW010000030.1, on the reverse strand, counting down.
GGAAGGAAAGCGGATTGCGACCAGCTATCCAAGGATTCTGGGGAGCATCCTCGAAGAGGAGGGGGTGAATGCGAATCTGGTCTCCGTCTCCGGGGCTGTTGAAATCACCCCGCTCGTGGGGGTCTCCGATGCGATTTGCGATCTGGTTTCCACCGGAGCGACGCTTGCCATGAACGGCCTGAAAGAAGTACAAACTATCTATCGATCCAGTGCGGTCATGATCGGACGGAAAGAGATGGGTTCAGCGGTAAAGGAGGAGACCCTTTCCCGCCTGCTGCTCAGGATCGACGCGGTGATGAAAGCCGCTTCGTACAAGTACGTGATCTTCAACCTGCCCGAAAGCCAGCTTGAAGCGGTGGCGGCGGTGGTCGGGGGGATGAAGAGCCCGACCGTTACCAAGCTGATGGAAACGGGGTGGGTATCCGTTCAGATCGTCGTCGCCGAGGATACGTTCTGGGAAGTGTTTGAACAGCTGAAGGCCCTCGGCGCCCAAGGAATCCTGGTCACCGCGATTGAAAAGATGACGGAGTAGATATGGCCTGTTTACAGCGGTTTGATGACCCGAAAGGGAAAGAGCTCGATCTCTTCTGTACCCGGAATCCGATCGACAGCTCCTCGGTGGCGCCTCAGGTGGCAAAGATCCTCGCTGCGGTCGAAGCGGAAGGAGACGCCGCCCTTTATGCGTATTCAAAGCGCTTTGACGGAGTGGTCCTCTCTTCGCTGGCCGTCAGCTTGGAGGAGTTCGAGGAAGCGAGAGAAGCGGTCGGACCTGAACTCAAGGAAGCAATTCATCTGGCAAAGACCAATATCCGGGCGTTTCATGAGGCTCAGCGGTCATCGGGAGAGGAAGTCGAAGTGATGGAGGGGGTGACCCTGAAGCGAAAGGTCGTCCCAATCCGCCGGGTGGGGTTGTACATCCCCGGCGGCACCGCTCCGCTCTTTTCCACCGTCCTGATGCTGGCCCTTCCGGCGAAGATCGCCGGCTGCAGGGAGATCGTCCTCTGCACTCCGCCGAACAGGGAAGGGAAGGTCCATCCGGCGATCCTGTATGCCGCCGAACTCTGCAGCGTGGATGCGGTGTATAAAGTCGGCGGAGCCCAGGCGATCGGGGCGCTCGCCTATGGAACGGAGACGATCGGGCGAGTCGACAAGATCTTCGGTCCGGGCAATCGCTTCGTCACGGAAGCGAAAACCCAGGTTGCTCAAGGAACGTGCGCGATCGACATGCCCGCCGGTCCGAGCGAAGTGATGGTGGTCGCCACCACCCGCTCCAACTCTGCTTTCGTCGCTTCCGACCTCCTCAGCCAGGCGGAGCATGGCCCTGACAGCCAGGCGATGGTGGTGCTCATCGGTTCCGATCCCGATCGGTGGATCGAAGAGCTGGAGGAGCAACTTGAGAGACAATGTTCGGTTTTGAAGCGGAGCGGATATGTGAAGCAATCGTTGGAGGCGAGCAGAATAGCGGTCGTCCAAGAGGTTGAAGAAGCGGCCTTCATCGCCAACGCCTACGCCGCCGAGCACCTCATCATCAACACCGGAGATCGTGTACTGGATGATTCTCTGGTGGATCTTATTGAAAGCGCCGGTTCGATCTTCGTCGGACCCTACAGCCCCGAGTCCGCCGGCGATTACGCCAGCGGGACGAACCACACCCTGCCGACCGGCGGATGGGCCCGTTCGATGAGCGGGGTTTCGACCGATTCCTTCGTGAAGAAGATCACGATTCAGGAGCTTACCAAGGATGGCTTGAAGCGATTGGCTTCGAGCGTCATGACGATGGCCGCCCATGAAGAGCTTGAAGCGCATGGCAACGCCGTTGGAATGCGATTGGAGGGAGAGTGATGAAAGAGCTGCTCAGAAAGAATATCGCTACCTTGAAACCCTACTCAAGCGCCCGGACGGAGTTCACCGGAACGGCCAGCGTGTATCTGGACGCCAATGAGCACTACCGCGATTTCGTCGGGATGGCGGATGCGAACCGGTATCCCGATCCGAGGGCGGCGGTTCTTCGGCGAAAGCTCGAGGAGGTTCTCGGTCTTCCCTTCGAACACACGGTCCTTGGCAGCGGCAGTGATGAACTGATCGACAACCTCATCCGCGCCGTCTGCACGCCGGGGAAGGATTCGATCCTCATCCTTCCTCCGACCTATGGAGCGTACAAGGTCTTTGCCGACATCAATGACGTGAAAGTGCATGAAGTACCCCTTCTTCCCTCATTCGAGATCGATTTTCCCGCCCTTGATCAGTTTCTTTCAAAAGAACGGAACGAGCGAAGCGAGGGTCGGCTGAAGCTTTTGTTTCTCTGTTCGCCGAACAACCCGACCGGCAACAGCTATTCGCTTGAAACGATCGAAAAGATCCTGAAGATCTTCGACGGCCTAGTGGTCCTTGACGAGGCGTACTACGATTTCAGTGAAGGGGAAAGCGGGGTTTCGCTTCTTTCCAAGTATGACCACTTAGTGGTTCTTCGAACCCTCTCCAAAGCGTGGGGACTTGCAAGCGCCCGGGTCGGGATCGCCGTCGGAAGCCGAGAGATGGTCGAGGTGATCAACAAGATCAAGTATCCCTACAACCTCGGAACCCCTTCTCAGGCCCTCGCCCTCAAGGCGCTTGAAAACGCCGATTCGGTCAAAAGAAGCCTTGATGAGATCAAGAAGGAGCGTTCGCGCCTTTCAAAAGCGCTCTCGACCTTCGGTTGCGTTGAAAACGTGTATCCGAGCGACGCGAACTTCCTGCTGCTGAAAGTGGATGACGCTACCCGGCTCTATACCTTCTTGACGGAGAACGGTACGATTATCCGCAATCGGACGAAGGAGAAGGGGCTGGAGAACTGCGTCCGCATCACGGTCGGCAGCCGAAACGAGAACGATATCCTCCTTGAGGGATTTGAAGCGTATATGAGGAAGTATTATGCATAAGAAGATCTTGTTCGTGGATCGCGACGGGGTGATCGTCGTGGAAGACCAGGTCGATACCTTCGAGAAGATCCGCTATATTCCGGGAGTCTTCGGAGGGTTGAAACGGCTGGTCGACTCCAACCGGTTTCATATCGTGCTGGTCTCCAACCAGGACGGGGTTGGGACTCCTTCCTTCCCCTTGGAAGATTTTGAACCGGTTCACGACCGCATCATCGAAACGCTGCGGGGGGAGGGCATCATCTTCGACGAGGAGCATATCGACTTCTCGCTTCCCGCGGATGATTGTCCCGGGCGCAAGCCCGGGACGGGGATGCTCTCTTCATATCTTGACGGATCGTGGAACCTCGAGCACTCGGTCGTCATCGGCGATCGGCTCACCGATGTAGAACTTGCGAAGAACATCGGGTGCAAAGCGGTATGGCTGGCCCCCAAGAGCGATGAAGCGAAGCTTCCCGGCGACTTGCGTGATACCTGCATCCTGGTTTCCGACCGGTGGGGGGAGATCGCTTCCTTTCTGCTTGACGAGCCGCATCTGGCTCCCAGAACGGCGGAGGTCACCCGCACGACCAGGGAAACAACGATCACTCTCAGTCTTTCTTTGGACGGAGGAGGGCTCGGGAAGATCCATACCCGCATCCCCTTCTTCGACCATATGCTCGATCAGATCAGGAGGCACAGCGGGTGTGATCTTTCCCTCCATGCCGACGGGGATCTGATGATCGACGAGCACCACACGGTGGAGGATGTCGGCATCGCCTTGGGTGAAGCGTTTCGCATTGCATTGGGGGAGAAACGGGGGATCAACCGATACGGATTCGAGGTGCTGACGATGGATGAAGTGAAAGCGGAAGTCGCCCTCGATTTCTCCAACCGCCCGGCGTTCGTCTATGACGTCCCGATCGCCCGGGAGTATATCGGAACCTTCCCCACCGAGATGGTCGAGCACTTCTTCAAGTCGTTCAGCGACAGCGCCCGGTGCAATCTGCATATGAAGGTGAGTACAGGAAACGCCCACCATCAGGTCGAGGGGTTGTTCAAGGCATTCGCCCGGGCGGTCCGCCAGGCGATCCACCGCAATCCGTACAGTGATGAACTGCCTTCGACGAAGGGGGTGCTGTGATGGATCTCATTCCGGCGATCGACCTGATCGAAGGGAAGGTCGTCCGTCTTGCCCAAGGCGATTACGACCAAAAGACGATCTACTCCTCAAACCCCTTGGAGGTGGCCAAAGCCTTTGAAGACCATGGGATCAGGCGCCTGCACGTCGTCGACCTGGAAGGGGCGAAAGGCGGGGGGATCGTGAACCTCAAAAGTCTTGAAGCGCTTGCCCGTCATACCGGCCTCATCATCGATTTCGGCGGAGGAATTAAGAAGGAAGAAGACCTTAGGCAGGCGTTCGATGCCGGGGCGCGCTATGTGACGGTCGGTTCGATCGCGGTGACCGAACCCGCTTTGGTCAAGGAGTGGATTCAGAGGTTCGGCTCGGATCGCCTAATCCTCGGCGCCGACAGCAAAGGGGGAACCATTCGAACCCACGGGTGGTTGAAAGAAAGCGGACTTGACGTACGGGCGTTCATCGAGTCCTACCTTCATGAGGGGATCGATACGGTCGTCTGCACCGATATCGCCAAGGACGGGATGCTTTCAGGCCCCTCGTATGAACTCTATGGAAATCTCCTCGGCGCAATGCCCTCCCTGAAGCTGATCGCGAGCGGCGGGATCTCCTCGATTCTCGATCTTGAGCGCCTTCGGGATCTGGGAATGGATGGGTCGATCATCGGCCGGGCGCTGTATGAAGGGACGATCACCCTTGATGAACTGGCGAGGTTTGCCGAATGAACAGGAAACGGATCATCGCCTGCCTCGATGTGAAAGACGGGCGGGTCGTCAAAGGGGTGAACTTCGTCGGACTCTCGGATGCCGGGGATCCGATCGGGCTTGCCCGGCATTACAGCGAGCTCGGAATTGATGAGCTGGTCCTTCTGGACATCACAGCCACCGTCGAGAAGCGGAAGACCTTCATCGACCTTGTAAGGGGCGTTTCCGAGGGTATTTCCGTTCCCTTGACCGTCGGCGGGGGGATCGCTTCCGTCGAAGACGCAAAAGCCCTTCTGGAAGCGGGAGCTGCGAAAATCTCGATCAACTCGATGGCGGTCAGGGATCCCTCCCTGATTACCTCCATCGCCGACGCGGTGGGATCGAAACACCTCGTCGTGGCAATCGATGCGAAAGACGGAATGGTGACCGTCCAAGGCGGGAGGGTCGATACCGATCGGAAGGTGGTCGATTGGGCCAAAGAGGTGGAGAGGCTGGGAGCCGGGGAGATCCTTCTGACCTCGATGGATCATGACGGGGTGAAGGACGGGTACGATATCGTTCTTACCCGAGCCGTCGCCGCCGCAGTTTCCATTCCGGTCGTCGCGAGCGGCGGCGCGGGAACGATGGAGCACTTCGCTCAGGTCTTTGAGGAAACCGGTGCCATGGGGGCTCTCGGGGCGTCAGTATTTCATTTTGGGACGGTAGATATCCAAAAGCTGAAGATTTTTCTTGCGCAACGTGGTATAACTACCATCACAGGATTCTAAGGAGATGCGTTCTATGGCGGTGTCATTTGAAAAAATGGGTGGTCTGGTTCCGGCGATCGTTCAGGATGCGGTTACACGGAGAGTGCTGATGCTCGGTTTCATGAACGAGGAAGCGCTGAAGACCACCCGTGCCCGCGGATTGGTGACGTTCTGGTCTCGCAGCCGGCAGACACTCTGGACGAAAGGCGAGACGAGCGGAAACTACCTGGAAGTGCGGGATATCATCGAAGATTGCGACAACGATACCCTGTTGATCAAAGCGGTCCCCACCGGGCCGGTGTGCCATACCGGCAAGGATACCTGCTTCGGGGAGGTCAACAACCCGGAAGAGGTTTCAGCCCCGGAGTTCCTGTTCTATCTCCAGGAAGTGATTCAGGACCGAAGAGAGTTTCCCCTTGAAGGTTCCTATACGAACCACCTGTTCAGCCGAGGCCTCAATAAAATCGCCCAGAAGGTGGGCGAAGAAGCGGTCGAGCTGATCATCGAAGCGAAAGACGACAACAAGCAGCTCTTCCTAGGCGAAGCCGCCGATCTGATCTATCACTTCCTCGTGCTCCTCACCCAGAAGGAGATCGGCCTCGAAGAGGTCATCGAGGTCCTCAAGCTCCGCCACAGCCGTTAAGAGAAGAGCTCGATTCCCTCCAGAAACATCCGGGGAATATGGAAGGGTCCTTTGTAGATGTTGCCCTTCAGATCGACCGAGAGCGAGCCGTCGCGGTGCAGATAGCCATACCACTCCCCATATGCTTCATCCTTGAAATGCCTGAGCGCCCAGTCATAGACCTGATTGAAGAGCTTGAGGTAGCGTTCATCATTCGTCTGATGATACGCATACAACGTGGCGATGACCGCTTCAGTCTGAGGCCACCAGAACTTCATATCGTGCCAGTATTCATGGGAAGGATGGTCCAATGCATCGCGGAAGTAGATGATTCCTCCGTATTCCTTGTCCCAGCCCCATTCCCACATCCAGTCGAGCATCTTCCTGCCCAGTTCGAAATAATCCTCTCTGTCCTCCCGGAGACGGGCTTCCTTCATGATGAACCAGGCGCCTTCGATCGCGTGCCCGGGATTCAGGAGGCGCCCTTCAAAATGATCGAATTGAGGTCTCCCGTCCTCCCCGGTCTGCTCCAAGACGCAGCGATGCTCGTCGTTGATGAACAGGCGCTCGATCTTTTCGACCAATGCATCGATCAGATTATTATAATACCCGGTCCGTTCCGGATTCGCCGCCCTCAGCTCCTGTGCCACCGCGATGATGATCATCGGAAGGGCGAAGCCTTCGCTCGGGCGAAGGAATTTGGGCTGGAGGCGATCCCCTTCCGCTGTGCTCAATGCCTGCTCGAAGATCGTCTCCGCCCACAGGGAGTCTTCTCCCGCCGCTCTTGCATAGGCCGCTCCTCCGAGAGCGGCGAAGAGTTCGCTGAAGACGTAGCGGGAGCGCTTGATGACAGGATTCCCTTCCCGGGAAACCCGGAAGAAGAAGCGACCGTCATCGTCCTGACCGTGGGTTTTTAGAAAATCCAGACAGGATTTCGCCACCAGAAGGTATTCTTCGTTCTTCTCGGCGACGCGATAGGCGGTGGCGAACGTCCAGGCGGCCCTTCCCTGAAACCAGATGCTCTTGTCACTTTCAAGGAGCGTTCCGTCGCGCCCGAGGCCGGTCAGGATTCCGCCATGGACCGGATCGTAGCCGTGCTTGAGCCAGAAGGGAAGGATCGAGGTGGTCAGTTCTTCTTTGAAGAGCGATGGGATGTGTTCAGTCAGTATCATAGGTCTCTCGTCAATTAAGCCATTGAGATGCATATCGCATTCCTCTTCAGTGTATCTGATTTCAACATCATTGGCGACCTGTTTCATGTGATGAGGGCACACAATATCATAATATGCAATATCATGCTATTGCATATTGCGATATTGTGTGGTATGACTGAGTAGGAGGCGGAGCATGCGGTTCATCGGAAGAAAAGAAGAGCTTCTGCAATTGGAAAAGGAATACTCCCTTGGAACATTCGGCCTGTCCATCGTCTATGGGCGGCGGCGGGTGGGCAAGACATACCTGCTTCAGGAGTTTCTCCGGGATAAAAGGGGGTCTTATTTCGTAGCTACCGAGTCGGACGAGCTGATTAACCGCATATCCTTGTCCAACGCGGTGTACCGTGCATGTGGCTATGAAGAAGCTTTGCCGCCCTTTCCCGGTATTCAGGAAGCGTTCCGGTTCCTTTTTGAACACTCCACAAGAGAGAGGATCATCTTCATCGTTGATGAGTATCCATATCTTGCGGCCTCGGTGCCGTCGGTATCGTCAATGCTGCAGAACCTCGTCGATTCGTATAAGCATACCGGCAAGCTGTTTCTGATCCTGTGCGGATCGTCCATGAGCTTCATGGAAAAGCAGGTGCTCGGGTATGAAAGCCCCCTCTATGGAAGAAGAACCGGTCAAATCAAAATCCTTCCCTTCAATTATGTCGAGGCGGGTCATTTTGTTCCCCGGTACTCCGAGCGCGACAAGGCTCTCGTCTTTGCCCTAAGCGGCGGAATCGCGGACTATCTGGCCTGGTTTGATGACGGCAAGCCGCTGGAAGAGAATATCATCGAACTCTTCTTGTCGACTAATGGGCGGCTGTATGAAGAGCCGAGCAATCTTTTGAAGCAGGAATTGCGCGATCCCGGCCGCTATAATGATATTCTGTATCTGCTGAGCACGGGTACGAGCAGGGTATCCGATCTGGCGAACAAGCTGGACATCCAGTCGGGTTCCTTGAACTCCTATTTGAACAATCTGATGGACTTGGGCATCATCGAGCGAAAGACTCCCGTTCTGAATCGGAAAACAAAACGGCCCGTATATGCTATTTCGGATACGATGTTTCAATTCTGGCATGCGTTCGTCCAGCCCAATCTCAGCTTGATCAATCTGGGGCTTGGGAAGAGAGTCTATCGGCAGCGGATCGAACCACGAATCAATGAATACATGGGCAAGGTCTTCGAAAAGATATGTCTTCAGTATTATGAGAGGCGCATAGAAAAAGACATGGTTCCTTTTTTGCCGGAAGATTATGGAAACTGGTGGGGCAATGATTCCCGGCGAAAGCAGGAATCCGAGATCGATATCCTATCCTGCAATGCGGAGGCGATGCTGTTCATCGAGTGCAAGTGGCGAAATGAGAAGGCTCACCGGAAGGTGCTGGCAGAGCTTGTCGAGAAATCAAAGATGTTCAAGACCGATAGGAAGTTCTATTGGATCATTTCCATGTCGGGGTTTCATGATGTCGAGCATTCATTGATCAATGCCGAGATGATCGATCTGAAGCAGGTCTATTCATTGTAAATATTGAAAATGTGGAAGGAGTCAGCTTCTTTTTTTGATCTACATACAACCTTGAAAAGCGGTTGCAGGTGCGCCATTAAACAGCCATAAGCGGAGAGATGTGGTCAGATCAAATACAAAAAAGAGAATCAAAGTGTTCTTGATAGGATAATTGCCAATGACCATACCAGGCTATTGTACATTTTCAGATTTACCTGGAAAAAGGAACCAATCCTTTTCCATCCCGGGCTTTGAATAATCCATCCATAGAGGCAGGTTGCCGCATATGCTCCGCAGATCGAAAGGACACGTGCAATTATGGACAATGATGCTGGTGCAATCGATCTATGGCTTGCAGCGAGGAATGGCCTAACAGTTGCATCCAATTTCGTTTGGCATATAAGAACCTGATAACTGTTACGGTTTTTATTTCCTCCTCGACAGTATAGAACAACATATAGTTCTTCACTGAGAAGTGCCGTATCCCACGGTGCGCGATGTTCTCGTCCCGTGAGAGGGGGAACATATGTGGATTCTCTGATAGAGCTTCAACTTCATGTTCAATAGAGTCAAGCAACTTTTCGGCTGCGGCTGGGGCTTTAAGGATGTCGGAAATATATGAAATGGCAAGAATCAGATCTTTTTTAGCCAACGATGTCCATTGTATTTCATACATTACTTTTTCAATGATGTTCGGATTTCAGTGATTACCCTATTCATTGGTGCCACTTGGCCGGCATTCCGAGCCCTCAATCCTTCATCCAAAAGGTTATACAACTCCTTTTTTCCAGTGAGTAGTTCGTAGGTTTCAATACTCATCACCACCAAGTCTCCTTTTCCGTTTTTTGTGATAAATAGCGGTTCGGTGTATTGCTGACAGAATTCGGATATCTCATTGTATTTGTTTCTCAGATCGGAACTGGGACGAATGACTGGCATAGGTAAATCCTCCATGTATCATTATAATACTATTTTAATGATATGCTTACAAGGAGAAGTAATCGAAAATGAATCAGCTCGATC
>JAAYQW010000029.1 GCA_012519115.1 Spirochaetales bacterium | reverse complement strand
GGAGCGGTCGCTCAAAAGCGCGGGCGCTTTGAACTTGCCGACGGGGGAACGATCTTCCTTGATGAGATCGGCGAGATCGATATGCAGACCCAGGTGAAGCTTCTTCGTGTTCTGCAGGAACGCGCCTTTGAGCGGGTAGGCGGCGAAGCTACCATCACCGTGGATGTCCGGATCGTCTGTGCGACGAACCGCGATCTGCTTGCTGAAGTCCAGGCGGGAAATTTCCGCGAGGATCTCTACTATCGCTTGAACGTGGTCAATCTGGTCGTTCCTCCTTTGCGGGAACGAAAAGAAGACATCCCTCTGCTGATGACGAGCTTCCTCGCCCAGTACACAAAAGAGAACAACCGTCCAATCGAAGGGTTCAGCGCCAGTGCCAAGCGAGCGCTGCTCACCTACGATTGGCCGGGAAATATCCGGGAGCTGAGAAACAGCATCGAGTCGGCGGTCGTGCTTGCCCGAGGGGCGATCATCGAGCTTGAAGACCTTCCCCCGCAAGTAACTTCGAGAGAGAGCTCCTCGACCGTTTCACTCTCTGTCGGAATCACCCTTGCCGAAGCGGAGAAGCACCTCATCATGGCTACGCTTGAGCTGGAGGGGGGAAACAAGACGAAAGCCGCTCAAACGCTTGGAATCGGGCGAAAGACGTTACATCGAAAGCTGCAGGAATATCACATTGACGAGAAATGATGTAGAAGAGATCTTTGACGTCGGAGGGCTGCTGTTCCAGCACTTTCCCCTCTACGAGTACCGCGAAGGGCAATTGCTGATGGCAGAGATGATCCGCCGATCCTATGAAGAGGACGCCATCGCGGTAATCGAAGCGGGAACCGGAATCGGCAAGTCCTTCGCGTATTTGGCGGTCGCCCTGTTTCATGCTCTTCAGAACCCGAATGAACGAAGTGTGATCGCGACCAGCACGATCAACCTGCAGCGCCAGCTGGTCGATAAGGATATCCCCGCTCTGTTCGCCGCTTTGGACAAGGAGTGTTCCGTCGCGTTGGCAGTGGGACGGGCGAACTATCTGTGCATCCGGCGCTATGTCCAGGTGAAGGAGGCGAGTGCCTTGCTCGCTCAGGACCCGACGAGCGAGCTCTACCGCGTAGGAACGTGGGTGCAGGAAACATCCACGGGCTTGTTCGCCGAATACCCGGACGTTCTCTCCTATGAATTGAGGAGCGAAATCTTCTGTGATCCCGATCTGTGCAGCCCGCAAACGTGTCCTTACCTTCATGAATGTTTTTACTTCAGAGCACGAGCACAATGGACCAAAGCCCAGATCATCGTTACCAATCATCACCTGCTCTTCAGCGATGCCCGTTCCCGTTTGGAAAGCGATCTCGGCTATGACGAGGAGCATATTCTTCCTTCCTATAATCGGCTCATCATCGATGAAGCCCACAATATCGAAGCGAATGCCACGGAATTCTTCACCGATATGTACTCCTCGAAAGGGCTGCTTCACCAAGCGAGTCGAATTCAGCGCTCTTCCCGGTATACTCCAAACTCCCTCATCGAGCAGCTTGCTCCCCATTCCGAGGATCCCCTCGGTGTGGATGGGATCATCGAAGAGCTGGCGGCTCTGAACGTCGAGGTCCAAGCGCTCGACCAGTACCTGTTGGGAGTGTTTTCAAAGAACCACTACCAGCCGGTTCTGATAACGACGGAACATCAGAGCCGGCTCGAAACATTCAAAGAGCTGGCGATCGAGGTGGCAAAACAGGGTAAAGCGTTAAGCAGGCGGATCTTCGAGTTTGCTCAGCGCTGCAGGGTTCCCGACGAGCTGGAGAGCCGGTTGGACGAACTCGTCGTCCGATCGAACCGAATCGATTCGATGGTGGAAGTTCTCCTTTCCTTCACTGACTACGGCACGTGGGGCGAAGAGGTCCATTGGTTCAATTCCGAGCGATTCGGCCAGGATATTTCAGTCGAGGTGCGAATCACCCCGCTCTCCGTCGCCCCTGTTCTCGTCGAAGCGCTCTTTTCAAAATTGCAGACGGTCGTATCGACATCGGCGACGTTGGACTTGCATGACGAGTTCGAGTTTTGGGCGAAGCGGGTGGGCTTGCCCTATAATGACACTCGCCCGTTCTTCAAAGAAACGTTCGCTTCGCCGTTCGAGTATACGACTCATCTGCTCTTGATCACCCCCGAAGATGCGCCTCTTCCGGCAAAAGAGCTTGAAGAAGAGTATCTTGCCTATATGAGCAGAACGATTCTGGAGGCGACGCTTGCCGCCGGGGGCGGGGCGCTGGTGCTGTTTACCAGCTATGCGATGCTCAAGGAGCTCCGATCGCGCCTCAGCGGAGCGTATGAAGAAGCGGGACTCTTGCTCCTCAGTCAGGGCGAACTCGATCGGCATACGCTCCTGAAGACTTTCGTTGAAGAGCACGACTCGATTCTCTTCGCCACCTCTTCCTTCTGGGAAGGGGTGGATGCCCCCGGAGATACCCTTCGGCTGGTGGTGATCACCAAGCTTCCGTTTGCCGTTCCCTCCGACCCGGTCTTCAAAGCTCGGTGTGATGCGATCGATGCCGCGGGGGGAGGAAGCGGTTTTTTTGAACTCTCCTTGAAAAATGCGACGATGAAGCTCAAACAAGGCTTCGGTCGGCTGATTCGCTCCTCCACTGACCGAGGAGTCGTACTGATTCTCGATTCGCGAATCGTTCAGCGCCGATATGGCCAGTTCATGCTGCATTCGCTCCCCGAATCCTTCCATCAGACAGGCTCATCCGATTCGATTGCCGACAAGATCGAACGCTTTCTCTTTCCGTGACCATAAAAAAGAGGCAACCCGCAGGTGCCTCATTCATCCGGCGCTTGCTGTTGTTATTGGATGATTGCAAGAATATCTTTCATCGAAAGGATCAAGTACTCTTCACCATTGTTCTTCACAGAGGTGCCGGCATACTTGTCATGCATCACCCGGTCTCCTTCCTTGACGAGCATTTTAACCTTGTCGGTTCCTTCGCCAACCGCAATGACGGTTCCGATCTGGGTCTTCTCCTGAGCGGTCTGGGGAATATAGATTCCACTGGCGGTTTTCTCTTGGACTTCTTCAATTTTAACCAATACTCGGTCTGCTAACGGTTTGATAGTCATATGTATCTCCTTCAAAACTTGGTTTCATGGTACAGCGAATTGCTCGCCTTGCATACTATAGTAAAATCTCGATCAACAGGCAAGCAACACGAAGCTTGCCGCTTTCCATATGTATGAGTATATTCCCTGCATGGATGAAGAACGGCGAATAGCGATCAAACAAAAAGAGCTCCTTCCCACCGTGGATGCCCCCAAACAGGAGATAGGGTGCTACTTCTATCGGATGGCGCAGCTCTTTGCCAAAATGAAGGATTTGGAGAGGAGCCTCAGCTGTTTCATCGAAGCGTTCTTGATTCGCGGCATGGAAGAGCGCTTCAAAGGGGAAGAGCAGTGGATGAGCTTTTTCAGCAGACAGTTTTCAATCTATCTCCTGGGAAAAAACCGTCTTTTCTGCTCCTTGAGCGAAGGAGACATGATTCACGATATGCTTCGCATGGAATATGAACAGGTGCTTGAAGAGATCAAAAACAGCGAATTGCCGTTTCATCCGGAGCATATTGACCAATGGTTCGCCGCTCTTGAATTCGATTTCCCGTGGAATCCGCCTAAAGTGGGTCAGATAAACCCACTTGCATGAATTTATTCTTTTGCTTGGTCATTTTGACCCGATATTGCGTAAAAAACACCATTCTTTCTTGAGCTTTTTGAGATGATTGTGTGATAATATTATATAAATACTTATAATATAATAGATTACAAGAGGCGTATAAAGAGTTGGCACGCCAGTTGCATCATCTTATGCATAAGGGAGATGCATATATGAGCACGAAGCGACGAATGTTAAAAAACAATGGAAGAAATTCCGGATATGATGAGTCCAATATCCTTTCAATATATCTCAAAGAAATCAACAGAATCCCTCTCCTCACCGAGGAGGAGGAGCTGGACTTGGCGATCCGAGCGAAGGCCGGCGATGAGTTCGCCCGCAAGCGGATGATCGAATCCAACCTTCGGTTCGTCGTCAACGTTTCAAAGAAATACCGGAACCAAGGGCTTCCGCTCAGCGATCTGATCAATGAAGGGAATATCGGCCTGATGACCGCCTTGGACAAGTTCGATCCCGATAAGGGCTATCGGTTCATCAGTTACGCGGTCTGGTGGATTCGCCAAAGCGTGCTGAAGGCGATCAATGAAAAGAGCAGGGCGGTACGCCTGCCTCTCAACCGAACCAATGAACTGCTTCAGATCAAAAAAGCGGAACGGACGCTGATGAAAGAGCTCAGCACCGAAGATCCCACAGCCGAAGAGATCGGCGAGCTGACCGGCCTCGATCCCGCATTGGTGGAAGATCTGCTTTCAATCAGCCGGGAGCTGGTCAGTCTGGATGCGCCGGTTCTCAGCGACGGCTCTTCCCTCAGTTCAATCGGAGATTTCATCGAAGACGACTCGATCAGCCCGGAAGATTCCCTCATCGATGCCGCTCTTCAGGAGGATATCGAGAAAATCCTAGAGAGCGCTTTGAATGAGCGGGAGCGCGAGATCATCGAGTTGCGCTTCGGATTGAACGGGCGCTTCCCGATGTCCCTGAAGGAGATAGGCGAGCTGTACAACTTGACGAAGGAGCGGATCCGCCAAATCGAGAAAAAAGCGCTCGATCGCCTGAAGGCTCCCGAGGTCAGCAAGTATGTTGAAGCGTATATCGCTTAAGCAGATAGTTTTGATGGAAAACGGCACCGGACAGGTGCTGTTTTCTTTTGCTCAGGGTTTCGCTCTGAAATACCCCATCGAATAGGAGATGTTCATCGCGCAGCGGACAACCGCCGGAGCCATCGATGCCGGGGTCAGTTCGGGTCGTTGGGCGAGGAGCCAGCTGGTGGATACCGCGGCGATGACTTGGCCTCGATAATCATAAATCGGGGCGGCGACACAGTTGATCGCTTTTTCCGCTTCCTGATCGTCAACGGTCCAGCCGCGCTCTTTGCATATTCGAATATCGGCAAGCAACGCATCGAGATCGGGGTGGGTGTTCGGCCCATGGGGCACGAACGTCTCATCAGCGAGCAGCTCGCGGATTTCATCTTCTTCCAATCCCAGGAGCAATGCTTTGCCCAAGCTGGTGGAATAGAGGTTTTTTCGTTGACCGATGATCTCATATTTCCGGATGCTGTTGATCTGTTCTCTGCTGTCGATGTATACCATCCTGGTGCCTTGGCGAATCCCCAAAAACACGGTGTTGCCCGTGACGGCGGAAAGCTCGGCAAGGTGGGGGGTGCTCTCAGTTTTCAATTCAAGATTATTGAGATAGTTTGCGCTCAATGATATGAAGCCGGCACCCAATTGATACCGGCCGGTTTCATCGTTTTTGCGAACATATTCTCGATTGAGCAATGCTTTGAGGAGGCGATGAACGGTTGATTTGGGAAGCTTGAGCTCATCGGTGATCATTGCTAGGGTTCGGCCTTCCTGCGAATTGCCCAACAATTCAAGGATATCAAAGGTTCGATCGAGAGATTGTACTTTCGCCACAAATGCCTCCGTAGCATCACTGTATTCCAATTCAACTGCCTTGACAAGAGTTGGGACGCCGCTATAATGGAAGATGATTCCACAATATGGAACAGCAATGCTTCATCGCGAGTTAATTGAATATATCGCAGGAGAGAAGGAATGGATATTCGTTATTCAACGGGAAAAGAGGCATTCAAGCGAATGACAACGGATGAATTACGCAAGGAATTCTTGATTCAGAACATCTTCAAAGCGGATGACGTTACGGGAGTATATTCCCACATCGACCGAATCGTCACACTTGGGGCGATGCCGGTAAAAGGAAAACTCAACCTTTCGAAGAACATCGATCCGATGAAGGATTTCGGTGTGGATTACTTCCTCGAGCGCCGCGAGCTCGGCATGATCAACATCGGAGGAGACGGAGTCGTCGAAGCTGATGGGGTCGTCTATGACTTGGTCCACTATGATGGGCTCTACCTTCCGAAGGAAACGAAGGAAGTCTTCTTTTCCAGCAAGGATCCCAAAAATCCGGCGAAGTTCTACATAAGCTCGACACCCGCTCACCGGGTGTTCCCCGCCAAGCAGATTATCTTCTCCGAGGCGAAACACGTTCCCGCCGGAGCCGCCGCGGACTCCAATAAGCGGACGATTCACCAATACATCCACCCGGAAGTGCTTGATACCTGTCAGCTTTCGATGGGCTTGACGGAACTGGATAGCGGCAGCGTGTGGAACACGATGCCCGCCCACTCGCATGAGCGCCGGATGGAGGTGTACTTCTACTTTGAAGTCAAGAAGGATCAGAGTGTCTTCCACCTGATGGGCGAGCCGGCGGAAACCCGGCACATCATCGTTCATAATGAGGAAGCGGTCATCAACCCCTCATGGTCGATTCACAGCGGGGCAGGGACGAGCAACTATACGTTCATTTGGTCAATGGCCGGCGAGAACCGCACATACACCGATATGGACTGGATCGCTACGGAAGATTTGAGGTAAAGAAGATGGATTTTTTGAAAGATCAATTCTCCGTCAAGGGGAAAGTCGCCTGGGTTACCGGCGGCAGCTACGGCATCGGTCTGAATATCGCGTTGGCATATGCCAAGGCGGGAGCGAAAATCGCTTTCAACGACATCAACCGGGAGTTGGTGGATAAGGGGCTTGCCGCCTATAAGGAAGCGGGCTTCGATGTAAAAGGATATGTCTGCGATGTGACGGATGAACCGACAGTCCAAAAGACCGCGAAGCAGATCGAAAAGGATCTTGGACCGGTCGATATCCTCGTGAACAACGCCGGCATCATCAAGCGCATTCCGATGCATGAGATGAGCGTCGATGATTGGCGGCTGGTCGTCGACATCGATCTGACCGCCCCCTTCATCGTCGCTAAAGCGGTGCTTCCGTCGATGATGGAGCGAAGAAGCGGAAAGATCATCAATATCTGTTCGATGATGAGCGAGCTGGGAAGAGAGACCGTCGCCGCCTATGCCGCCGCGAAAGGCGGGCTGAAGATGCTGACCCGCAACATCGCCAGTGAATATGGCAAATACAATATCCAGTGCAACGGAATAGGGCCCGGATACATCGCCACGCCGCAGACCGCGCCGCTGAGGGAGAAGCAAGCGGATGGATCGCGCCACCCCTTCGATTCCTTCATCATCGCCAAGACGCCCGCCGAGCGCTGGGGAACTCCCGAGGATCTGATGGGTCCGGCCATCTTCCTCGGTTCCAAAGCAAGCGACTTCGTAAACGGTCATGTGCTCTATGTCGATGGAGGCATTCTCGCTTATATCGGAAAGCAACCGTAAGGGTGATGCATAGTCGATTTCGGGGAAGGATGACGCCTTCCTCGTTTTCATTTTTGATACAATGTTTTACTTTTTGATCCGCTCAAATAGTTTCTGAACAAGAAATTGACTCTTTGTTGATTGACAGTATTCAGAGGAACCGATAGGATTGGTTCGTTATCAATCTGAAATAATTTAGAGGAGTCATACATGACGAATAAGAAAAAAAAGTATGTCTATTTCTTTGGCACCGGAAAGGTTGAAGGAACGGCCAAGATGAGAGACATCCTCGGTGGTAAAGGCGCAAACCTCGCCGACATGATCAGCATCGGTCTTCCGGTACCTCCGGGCTTCACGATCAGCACCGAAGCGTGCGCGTACTACTCCGCCAATGACGGAGCGTATCCCGAAGGCCTTCGGGAAGAAATCCTTGAACATTTGGCTACCCTTGAAAAGATGATGGGTGCAAAACTCGGGGATGCCGCCAACCCGCTGTTGGTCTCGGTCCGAAGCGGAGCCGCCTCTTCGATGCCGGGGATGATGGATACGATTTTGAACCTCGGACTCAATCCGAAAAGCGTCCAAGGTCTTATTGCAAAAACCGGTAATGAGCGATTCGCTTGGGACAGCTATCGCCGCTTCATGCAGATGTTCGGCGATGTAGTCATGGGAGTTCCCCATGCCCTTTTTGAAGGCGCTCTACAAGATGTGAAAGATGCGAAGGGCGTCCAGCTGGATACCGAATTGAACGCTGCAGATCTGCAGGAAGTCATCAAGCGGTATCAAAAGATCTACCACGACACCGTTGGTACGGATTTCCCCTATGATCCCGTCGAGCAGCTTTTCCTTGCCATCAATGCGGTGTTCAAGTCCTGGAACAACGAGCGGGCGATCCGGTATCGCCAGATGAATGATATTCGCGGTCTCCTCGGGACCGCGGTCAACATCCAGTCGATGGTCTTCGGTAACATGGGCGACACCAGTGGAACCGGCGTCGCATTCACCCGCGACCCCTCCACCGGCGAGAACCGCTTCTATGGCGAGTATCTGATGAACGCTCAGGGTGAAGACGTCGTCGCGGGAATACGAACTCCCGAGCCGATCGAAACCCTTGAAAAGGTGAACCCTGCAGCATACAAGCAGCTGGTCGATATCCGACACATCCTGGAGC
>JAAYQW010000002.1 GCA_012519115.1 Spirochaetales bacterium | reverse complement strand
GCATCAGCTTTCCGCATAATGAAACCGCTTTCATTTTCATGATAGAACCTCCCCTGTGCGTTGTCAACAAAAAGATTGACAGGCACCTTGAAAATACCTAAGGTCTAGGTATGAAGCACAAGACGATCAGCGATATCGCCCGGGAAGCGGGTGTATCGAAGGCTACCGTCTCCCGGGTTCTCACCCACCCCGAGTTGGTCAAGCCGGCAACACAGGAGCGGGTAAAAAGAGTGATGGAGAAGCATGAATATGTCCCCAATCACATCGCCCAGAGCCTTGCCGGCAATCCCACCAAGATGATCGGGGTGGTCATCGATGAACTCTCCAACTTCTTCTTCATCGAGGTCGCTGAAGGAATCGGCAATATCCTCTCCCCCCTCGGTTATTCGATGCTGCTTGTTTCTTCGCGCTGGATCGAAGAAGAGGAGACCCGCTTGGTGAAATCCCTCATTTCCAGCCAAGTCGACGGAGTATTGCTCGCTCCGGTCGCCAAAGAAAGCAGAGCGCTTCAGCTGCTGAAAGCCAGCCAGACCCCCTGTGTGATCATCAACCAGATTCCCAGTGACACGTCCCTGTCGTTCGTGGCGGGAGATGATCTTGAAGGCGGACGGATCGCCGCGGCGCTGGTGAACGAACAGGAAGCGGAGCAGGTCATCGTCATCACCGGCTTTGCCCACCAGAGCGTTGAAGATCGGGTGGCGGGGTTCAAAGAAGTTCTCGATTCCCGTTTTCTGTACAAGCGCTACCGCTTCGTGGAGACACAGGCGGACGGCGCCGCGCTGGTCACCACCCTCATCCGAACTGAAGAACTTGAGCAAAAGAAGACGATTCTCTTCGTCACCAATGACAACGTGGCGATCGGAATCGTCAACGAGCTGGTCGAGCAGGGGATTTCAATTCCCGAACAGGTGATGGTCATCGGCTACGATAATATTCGAGCCACCTCGTTCTGCCGAATTCCCCTTACGACCGTCAGTCAATCGACGATTCACATCGGCGAGCAAGCCGCCAAGACGCTTCTTCAGCTCATAAACAAAGAACGGACCGAAGCCCTTCATAATCTCATCCAACCTGTCCTCATCCGCAGGCATTCCTTGTAAATTGCCCATAAAATCTTCATAGATGGATGAGAAAACTACATGCTCCTATGGTATACTCGCCGTGGAGGCGTATCTCAGATGCATACAATCGACATTAATGGAATATGGAACCTATCTCCACGCGACCGTCACGCAATCGCTCCCCATTGTCCCTACTTCCTCGACAACCCCTTTATCGACTGCACCCTTCCCGGGGATATTCACAGCGCCCTCTTGCAGAACGGTCTCATCGCCGATCCGTTCGTCGGCACGAACGAACTCGAGATTCAATGGGTCGGTCAGCATGATTGGGTCCTTGAGAAAACCTTCACCCTTGAAAAAGAGGATCTTGACTCCGGAACTCCGTTCATCACGTTCACGATGGCTGATACGATGATCACGCTCTTTGTAAACGATCATCGGGCCGGAGAAATGTGCAATCAGTTCAGAAGGTGGCGTTTTGAAATCTGCGACTATCTTCAGGTCGGAGAAAACACGATCAGACTCGTCTTTGAAAGCGCCGAGAATGCGGCGATCGAGGCAAATGAACAGCTTCCCTACCCGGTTCCGTATTCGGAGTACCCGGTCCATGCGAAACATCGGAACCTCATCCGCAAGACCCAATGCCACGGCGGCTGGGATTGGGGTCCGTGCATCCTGGCGTTTGGAATCTACGAACCGATCATGCTCGAGTTCGCCGACGAGGGGTTCATTGACAGCGTTAAATTCACCTCGGTCGAAACGGGGGCCTCCTCATTCGATGTAACGGTCGAGGTTGAATATGCTCCGCTTGAAGCGATCGAAACCCTGGAATTTACGGCAACGATCGCAGGATATTCAAAAACGATCGTCCATACCTTCGGCCTCGGACGAACGAATACCGCCTCGCTCACCTTCGCCATATCGGAGGTCCAGCGCTGGTGCCCAAACGGAGAGGGCAAAGCGGTGCTCTATCCCCTGGAGGTTTCCGCAGGATCTCAAAAAACGACTCGGCTCGTCGGCTTCAGAACGTTGGATGTTGAAACGATCGAGGATGATCAAGGCGGCAAGTCGATGACGTTCGTCGTCAATGGAGAAAAGATCTTCGCCAAGGGGGCGAACTGGATTCCGATCGACTCATTACCTTCTCGAATGACCAAAGAGCGCTACGAGCATCTGCTCCAATCGATGGTCGATGCGAACATGAACATGGTCCGGCTCTGGGGCGGAGGCATGTATGAACACAAAGCGTTCTACGATCTCTGCGATGAGAAGGGGATCCTCATCTGGCACGATATGATGTTCAGCCGTGCGATGTATCCCGCGATCGAACCATTCTTGTCAAACGTCGAAGAAGAGATTCGCTATCAGGTCAACCGTCTTCAAGCCCACCCTTCGATCGCCCTTTGGTGCGGAAACAACGAGAATCTGGGGGCGATCGCCCGGTATGAAGAATCGCGGGCCGATATGGCGCGGTACATCGTCGATTATGACCGTCTCAACGAAGGAGTCGTCGGCAGAACGATCAAAGCGACCGATCCCTCCCGAAGGTGGTGGCCGTCATCGCCATCAAGCGGTGAAGGTGAATACGCCGACAACCGGTCCAACGATGCCCGTGGGGATATGCATATCTGGAGCGTGTGGCATGATGGGAGCCCGTTTGAGCGCTACTACACCTATGCGCCGCGTTTCGTCAGCGAGTTCGGCTTCCAATCGTTTCCGTCATTGTCGACGGTAACCGGGTATGCTGAAAAAGAGATGCACAATCTCACCAGCGTCGTGATGGAACACCACCAGAAGAATCCCCGGGGAAACTCGATCATCATCGAGAATTTCACCCGTTACTACCGCTTGCCGACAAGTTTCGAGCAACTTCTCTACCTCTCTCAAGTCCAGCAAGCCCGGGCGATGAAGATCGTGGTCGAGTATTGGCGAACGCTGTATGGTAGGACGATGGGAACGCTCTACCGGCAGTTGAACGATGTCTGGCCGGGAGCCTCATGGTCTTCCATCGACTACTACGGAAAGTGGAAGCTGATTCATTATGCCGCCAAGCGCTTCTACAATCCGATTCATCCGATCATCTACATGAAAGAGGATGGAATCGTCGAAGTATATGTGGTCAATGACAGTTCACGGACAATCGCGGATGAAGCGAAACTGAGCGTGAAATACTCGACGTATGATGGGAACAAACTCGGAAAGAGTGAATATCCGGTGGTCATCAAGCCTCGTTCATCAATTCATGTCGCGACGATCGACCTCTCTAGGAAAAGCAGAATCGATCGATCGAACACCTTCATCTACGTGAAGCTGAAGAGTGACGAACTGTACATGGAAAACACTCTTCTCCTGGCGAAGCCGAAGGCTTCGAAGCTGTGCGATCCCGGGATCAGGACAAATGTGGCGAACGCTCCCGGAGGGTTTTCCGTTACCGTCAGCTGTCGCCGCCCCGCCTTTGAAGTCGCTCTGGACAGCGGTTCCATCGCCGGCATCTTCAGCGACAACCTCTTTGATATTCGCCCCACCGCTCAAAAAGTCATTTTCTTCAAGAGCGCAAAGGAGGTGAGCTTGGAAGCGTTTGAAGCGGAGCTGAAGGTTTTCGACCTGTATTCGAGCAGCAAATAAACAAAGAAAACAGCTCGTCCGGCACTACCGGTTTTTGGCAAGCAGCTCGAGAGGGATTCGAATCAGATGCTCATCGCTACCCCGATAGAACGTCGCGATAAACCCGATGATTGAAACAAGATCGCTCTTTGTCTGCTCGGCCAAGCTTTCGGCGATCGGTCTGAGCTCGTCCTTGTGGGCTTGGAACTTCACCTTCACCAGCTCGTGACTTGCCAGCGCATCATCAAGGGCTTGCACGACCTGTTCTCTGAGCCCGCCCTTGCCGACCATCACGATCGGCTTGAGCGGGTGGGCTTGAGCTTTCAGAAATGCCCGGACGGAGGAGTGCATCGCATCAATCCTTATATTTCTGGGCGACGACGTGGCGCTTGACCTTCTTCGTCGAGGTCATCTCGAGCGGCTCGTTCACTACCGTCACCCGGGTTATCTTCTTATACGGCTGGAGCGACTTGTTCACTTCACTGACAATCTGGTTCATTCGTTTTTCAATCTCAGCGACGGCTTTTTCACCATGAGTTTTGGCCATCTCATCGGAATACTTTTGTGAAGGATAGATCAGGGCTCGAATCCCTTCGCTCTTCTTCTGCTTGTCGACGATATAGCCAAGGACGCAGATCGTATCGATTTCATCGTAGAGCTGGAAATGATCCTCGATCTCCTCGGGGAAGACGTTCTTGCCGCCTTCGGTGACGATCAGGTTTTTCGCTCGCCCGGTCAGATAGAGATAGCCATCGGCATCCTGATACCCGACATCTCCGGTATTGAGCCAACCATCCTCCAACACCTCATCGGTTGCTTCCTGGTTCTTGTAATACCCCTGCATCACCATCGGTCCCTTGATATAAATGAGACCGTTTCCATCGCTGTCAGGATCGACGATTCGCACTTCGACCTGAGGGATATTCTTTCCGACAGAGGTTTCGATATATGCCTCGACCGGATTGAGGTGGGTGATCGGGCTGGTTTCCGTCAGACCGTACCCTTGGACAAAATCGATCCCCAGTTGATTGAACAGCTTGAAAGTGGATGCGGGAAGCGGTCCGCCGCCGCTGATACAGATCCGGTTGTTCTCCAAGGCGAGCCTTTTCAGAAGGAAGCCGAACATCTTCTTTCCGACGTTCACCTTGAAGACCTTCTTCAACAAGCCGCTTACTCCCATCAAGAAGCGAATCAAGCCGTAGAGAACGACTCCCTTCTCCTTCACTCCGTTCATCAAGCCGGCGATCATCTTGTTGAAGAGCATCGGAACGGCGAGGAACATCGTAACCTTTCCTTCTCTCATCTCCTTGAATACCTGGCTGATGACCAGTTTCTTACCGAAGACGATCGAAGCACCGACGCTGATCGCTTCAATGAACACCGCCATCATCGTGTAGGAGTGGTGCAACGGCAAGATTGCGTAAAATACGTCGGTGGGATAGATCCACATATTCCCTTGGGCGAGGTAGCAGTCGCTGACCAGGTTTTCATGGCTGAGCATGACGCCTTTGGGCGTTCCGGTGGTTCCGCTGGTAAAGAGAATCGCTGCAGTCTCTTCACTTGTCGCCTTGTATGCCTTCCTTCTTCGATCTCCCTTCTGTTCCATGATCATCGGAAACTCTTCACTCGGCTCAAGGCTGAGGCGATGGGTAAGACCGAGCGTTTCTTTCTCGTCGAATCCCTTGAGGCGATCGTTATCCGCGATGAACATCTTCACGTCGGCAAACGCCATCAGTTTTATCATATCTTCATCGGTGAGGGTCGCATCGAGCGGAACGACCGTACCGCCGGCATAGAGGATTCCAAGATAGCTCATCGCCCATTGGGGACTGTTTTTCCCGGTGAGGGCTACCTTCGTGCCTTTGGTTACTCCCTCGGTCACGAGATAGGTGGCGATCGTCTGAATATGCTCATGCGCCTCGGCATAGGTATATACCTCTTTTTTCGGGGTGAATGCTACGAAACTCTCATTGTCGGGATATCGTTTAACGGTTATCTCAAACATCTCGACGACGGTCGGCCAGGTTCCGGTAAATTCGGTACCCCTGAACTCGTCAAGGAAATCCCACGGTTTTGCGCAACTCTTCTTTTTGGACATACTCCCCTCCTCTGTCTGGATTGTCACACTATAGAAGAAAAGCCCGCTATTTGGCAATATATTAACACCTTATCACATTGCGTAATAGTGTAATGAATGAGATTCGTTGACCAAAAACCACCAAGTGTCTACAGTATCGATCATGGAAATGAAAAGCTTCACCGACGTGGTTGCGTACTTGGAAGGGTTTCTGAACCTTGAGAAAAAGACTCGACACTACACGACCCGTGAATACCGGCTCGATCGAATGGTCGCCCTCTTGGACCATGTGGGCAATCCCCAGCAATCCTTCAAAACGATTCACCTCGCCGGCAGCAAAGGAAAAGGCTCGACCGCCTCGTTCATCGCCAGCGGCCTCGCCTCCATGGGGTATAAGACAGGGTTGTACATGTCCCCTCACCTGGTCGACTACCGGGAGCGTTTTACCCTGAGCGGCACGTTTTTCAGCGATGCAGCGTTGGTGCATGCCGGCAACCTTCTGAAAACGCTGGTCGGGGATTTCACCTTCAGCGACGAATGGGGCGAGACCACCCCGACGACCTTTGAACTGTTGACGACCTTCGCCTACCTCCTGTTCAAAGAAGAGAAGTGCGAATGGGCGGTCATTGAGACAGGCCTTGGCGGTCGGCTCGATGCGACGAACACGATTCGAAGCAGCGCAAGCGTTCTTTGTCCGATCGAGCTGGAACACACCCGGATCCTCGGCTCGACAATCAAGGAGATCGCCTTTGAAAAGGCGAAGATCATCAAAGCCGGCCAACCGGTATTCATCGGTCTCGTTCACGAAGAAGCGAAAGAGGTGTTCCTCCAAGAGTGCCGCGAGCAGCACGCCAAGCCCTTTTTGCTGGAAGAGTTCCTCACCGGATATGAAGCGCTCACAACGATGGAAGGAGAACGGGTAACGCTGAAGTGGAAAAATGGAACGGAGGATCGGCTCCTTCTTTCGATGAAGGGCTCGGTTCAGGCGCAAAACGTCGCCCTCGCCCTTCTGGCGCTGAGAACCCTTGACCTCTTCGGTGAACAAACGATCCGCGCCCTTGAAGCGAACACGGTGCCGGGCCGCTTTCAACAGGTCGCCCCCTCCCTCTATATCGACGGAGCGCATACCCCCGCTTCATTGAATGCGTTGACCCGATCCTTCAGTAAACTGTATCCGTCAAAAGATGCGAACGTGGTCATTTATGGCGCCCTTGAAGACAAGGATCACCTCCATATGGCGTCAATCGTGCTTCAGCACTTCAACAAGATCATCCTCTCCCGGCCGGGAACGTTCAAGAAGAGCGATCTGCACAAGCTTTTTTCCATCTTTGAGGAACTAAAAGCCGAATCCCATTCCACCGCTTCAATCTTCCTGATCGAAGACAATAGCCAAGCTCTCGACAAAGCGTATATGCTTAAGGGAGCGGGCGGGGCGATTCTGGTATGTGGATCATTCTATCTGGGAGGTGGAATCGCGGAGGTCCTCAAGAGAAGATGAGCTTGAATTGGCGTGAAATCGAACTCATTCTGAGCGAGCTCCCCCTGAAAGGCTCAAGGCTTCAAGGGGTAACCCAACACGATTTCAACGCGATCAGCTTTCACTTCTTTCATCCCGTTCACCGTCAATGGACCCTCTACACCGAGGTGGGAACTCCCGGTTCACGGCTCCACAAACTCACCAAAGTGCGGACCAAGCTGCCAAAAATGCAGCGCTTCGTCCAATTCCTCAAAGCGAACCTCGTCAACTCCCAAGTCAAAGAGGTGGTTCAAACCCCCGGCGAGCGGTTCGTCGATCTGGCATGTATCCGGGGTGAAGAGACGCTGCACCTGCTGTTGCGGTTTTACAGCGGGGCGGGGGCGAATATCATCGTGACCGATGACTCGTACACGATCCTGGATCTTCTGCTGAGGCGCCCTCGACGGGGCGAAGCAAGCGGCCTCCCTTTCATCCTGCCCGAACCGAAAGAACCCGCCGACGACGCATTTCCCGTCCGCAAGCGAACGAAGACCTCCTTCAACGAGCAGATCGAAGAAGAATATGCCACTGAACGGAACGAAAGAACTCTTGAAGCGCTGTATGAGCGGGCAACTCTTCTCTACGAGAAAAAGGCCCGCTCCTTGGAACATACCCTCGCCTCGCTGAAAACCCGAGTCGAGCAAACTCAGGACTTTGAACGGCATAAGCACCTCGGAGACCTTCTCAGTTCAAACCAGCACCTCATCCAGAAAGGGCAAACGTCCTTGCTCGTCCATGATTGGGGGAGCGATAAAGAAATTGAAATCCCCCTCGATCCCACCCGATCCCCTCGAGATGCCATCCAACTCTATTACGAGAGCTACCAACGCTCGAAAGGCCGACACGAAAACGCCGTCAACGAGTTGAAGCGGGCGCAGGAAGAGCTCAGAACCCATCAGGCGGTCTTTGAACGGGCGTTCGATCGGAGTCTTCCCCGGGAAGAAGCGCTCGATCTGTTGACGAGCCTAGTCGAAGAATCGGAAAAGGAGCCGATCGCGAGGCCGAGCACAGGCCTGGTCTTTCGAAGCGGCGGCTACACGCTGCTTGTCGGTCGAAATGCCAAGGAAAACGATGAACTCCTTCGCAGGCACACCAGAGGCAACGATTGGTGGGTCCACACCCGCGATTTTCCCGGCGGCTATGTGTTCATCAAATACATCAAGGACAAACCGCCTCCGCTCGAGGTCCTCCTCGATGCGGCCTATCTCGCCATCCTGTATTCGAAAGCGAAACAGTTGGGCAAGGCCGAACTCTATTACACCCAAGTCAAATACCTGCGCCGGGCGAAAGGAACGAAGATGGGAACCGTCCTGCCTACCCAAGAGCGGAACCTTTCTGTTACACTGGACGAAACGCGCCTAAATGCCCTCTTAGCGCAAGGAGAAGCGTAATGAAGACCTATCACCATACGATCTTTTATCCTGAAGAACGTGAACGCCTGGATGAAGCGACGCTCGGGCGGAGCGAAGAAGGAACGCTCAAAAGCCTGCCTTCCGCCCTCTTGGTCCCCCACGCCACCTATTCGATGATCGGTGAGGCTCTTCATCAGACCTTTTCCCACGCAGCAAGCTTGAAACCCGAGCTGGTCGTCTTTCTCGGCCCCCTTCATCAACCGGTTCTTGAACAGGATGCTCCCGCATTCCTCTTCGCACCGGAGGCGAATACCTTCGAGCAGGCAGAACGAACCTACCGTTTCGACGAGGCGGTCATCGACGAATTGACCTCCTGTTTTCCGATTCGCCGAGCATCCTATTACTATGAAGAGGAGCCGGCCTTTGAATTGACGCTTCCCTTCATCGATAGCTATCTTAAGCCCAAGGCGATTCTTCCGTTGATCGGAAAGATTGAAAATTCCAACCAGATCAATCAGTCGATTCTCAGCCTGAAAAAGATCGTTCAACGTCAGCCGAAGAGTCTGTTCGTCCTTTCGGCGAATGCAAGCGAGCTTCTTCCTCAATATGAAGCGACCGATGAAGCGAATCATTTCATCGAGGATCTTGTTCATGAATATCGATCGTTGGGCATTCGAAGCTCCTGCAACTGGGGCATGCTTGAAGCGATCAACCGAAGCGCATTGATCGGAGGAAGGTGGAAGATCGCTTCAACGTTTCTGAAAGGAATCGGCTACGCCAGGATCGCGGACGCCAAAAGCGAATCCGGGCTTATGACTTGGCATATCGGTGCGTACAAAGGAGCCTAGGGAGATGAATCTCTATCAACCGTTCAATGCGACCTATAATGATGAAGAAGTGACTGCAATCCCCTTCGCCGCGGCGGAGGTGGAGCTGCCCGCGTTCCATCTGCAAGGGGAACGAGCCGCTTCTCATCTCTATAAAGACGGCAAGCTTGCAACGTGGTACTGGCAGGGAATCGCCTTGATCGAGAACCGCCGATGCGTCTACTTTCCCCGCCAGGATCTTTTTTCCTTCACCGAACTGGCGACCATTCGGCGAAGCAAGGCGCTGTTGTGGGTTCGGCGCTTAGCCAAGGCGCTCACCTATACTACAAGCGATTTTCTTGATCTCTCCAGCGGAATCCTTCCGCTGTGGCGGATCTATGGAGGTGCGGATGGCTCGATCCTCATCCTCAGCCAGGACCTCGGCGACCTCTTCGCCGCCATGGCCGGCGATGAACCGAAATTCTTTCATATCTCGGCGTGGGTTCATCACAACATCCACCCGCCGTTCAGCCTCTGCGACCAACTGGTCCAGCTGCTCTATTATGCAATTGCGGGAACCCCTCCTTTCCTGTGCAAAAACACCCGGGAGGATCGTTACCGCCATCTTCCGCTTGAATACGGCTTTGAGGAGGTTTCCCTTCAGACTCGGCTGTTCATCGATGATAGCCTGAGCCTCTCTCTCACGAAGCAACGGGACAGCACGGGAAACAAAGAGCCGCAAAAAGCGCTCACCGCGTTTCTGGATGCTGCCGAATCGATCGAATGGGACGCGGAAGATCGAACGGAGATACCTCCGCCCTCCTCTTGGCAAAACACCCCGAAGATCCAAGAGTTTCTTGAAAGCCAAGCAAAACGAGCCGAACGCATCGTCTTCTGGCGGATGAAGGGATGGATCATCGTCACCGTCGCCGTCAGCATCGTTCTTGTTTCATGGTTCACAATCGGTCGAGTCAGCGAAGCGATGAAACCTCCCTACACCCGGTTCATGAGTCCTCCTGAGATCATCAGCGAATACTATGTAGGGCTGAACACGCTTGACCTTTCTCATATGGATGCGGCGTTGGCGAGAAAGGTGAAAAACCCCTGGACGATGGAAGTCACCAACCTGTTCGTTACAAGACAGACCCGCAGAGCGTATGAGGGGTTTTCTCCAACGGTCGATCCCAATGAATGGTTGGCTGAAGGCAAGAAACCCTTGGTTGAAGGCTCTTTCCTCTATGGAACGACCGATGTGACGGTAACCCGGCTCGATGAAAGAACGTTCGAGGCTCAAGGGATTCTCTATACCCCGTATCCGTATGACGAAGAAGAGGTGAAAGCGGAAGATCGGCCTGATGGAGCGTATCTGTACACCCTCACCCAGACATTCACCCTCGAGGTGGGAAAGAGGGGGTGGTACGAGATCACCTCCATCTCTTCGCCTCGAATCGACCGCATCGGTTTTCTTGAAGTGGAAATTATCCCTCGCTTCGAACAAACGCCTCTACCCGTTCAATGATTGAAGGGACATCATCGGCATCAAACCACTCCGCAGTGGCGAAGCTTCTGAAAAACGTCATCTGCCGTTTCGTGTACAGCTTGGTATTTCGTTCGATGCGTCGAAGAACGGATTGAACGGAATATTCGCCGCTTTCAGCAAGTTCGAAAAATTCCCGATACCCGATTCCCGCCATCGAAGGCCATGTGCTTCGGGCTCCCTGTCGGAAGAGCGAGCGAATCTCTTCGACGAGCCCATCGGATTCCATCTGCGCGATTCGACGTTTGAGGCGATCCAGCAGATCCTGCCTCTCGCGTTCCAAGCCGATGATCAACACGGGATTGACGATCCGCGGCTCGCTTGGGAGATCGAAAAACGAGAGAGGTTTCCCGCTTTGCTCATACACTTCGAGAGCCCGGGAGATCCGGTATGTGTCGTTTGGATGAATTCGATCGGCGCTGACCGGATCGACCTCCTTAAGGCGCTTATGCGCCCAGACAAGGCCCTTTTCTTCAATGAGGGCACCGACCCGGGCACGAACCTCCTCGTCGCTTGAGGGTGCTTCGCTAAGCCCGTAGAGGAAATGTTTTACGTAGAATGCCGTTCCCCCGCTGATGATCGGTATCTTGTTCCGGCTGTGAATCAAAGCGACCGCTTCATCGGCGGCCTGAATGAAATCACCGACGGAAAACGATTGATCCGCCTCCCGGATGTCGATGAGATGGTGCTCGATCGCTGCGCGCTCCTCGGCTGTAGCCTTCGCCGACCCTATATCCAAGTCCTTGTAGACTTGAATGGAATCGGCGTTGATGACGCTGTAGCGTGACGAGTCGAACCGACTGAGAATCGCGGTCTTTCCTACCGCAGTCGGTCCAAAGAGAATGATAATCGGTTTGATAGTCTCAGAGGTCGTCGGGCTCTTCGAAGAGGATCTCCCCGGCAAGGGCTCGGCTGAGGACTTCAGTGACAATTTTGCCATTATTCTCCTCGATCTCTTTGCCCCCGAGGCCTGGGTTGCTGAGAATGTTCGCTTCCTTGATTGCTACGCAGGTGATCTGGTAGATATTGTCTTCATAGTCAATCAGGCTATCAAGGGGAATGCTCACCATGGTACTCCTTAATCACAGTTCGGTGCCGCACGCACCAACGCATATCCTAAAGGGTTTGGAGAAAAATGTATAGTCCCCCTAGGAGTTCTTCGTTCGGCTCCGAACTTCATTGACGATGATGCGTGCGACTTCTGCCGCACTTTTTCTTGTCGTATCGATCCGGATATCCGCCACCGCCGGATCGTTGTTGTCGATATCATAGAGCCGTTTATACCGAGCGGTGTCTTTGGCATCACGGGCACTCGTTTCGGCGATCTTCTCTTCAAGGGCTCCTCCCTCGCGTTCGTGGATTCGCCGAGCCCGCTCTTCGACCGTCGCATCGAGATAGATCTTGAGATCCGCCTCTTTGAGCATCCAGATCGCCAGCCGGCTTCCGAGGACGCAATCCTTCTGGGCGAGAGCCATTTCGACTTGCCGGCGATCGAGCTCAAAGTCGATCGAATCATCCCTCTCCGCCAAGGCGGCAAGATCCCAGAAATCCATCTGTCGCTCTTCGGCGAGATTTCGGAAGGTGAAATTGATCATCGGATATCCAAGCTCTTTGCTGACCATTGAAGACACGGTGGTATTCCCACATCCGCTTTTTCCGCTGATAGCGATCCGCACACCCAATCTCCTACTCTATATTGCGCGCTTGTTCGCGAATATTCTCGAGGCTGTTTTTCATCTTCACCACCTCGAGGTTCATTTCGACAAGCTGGCTTTTCGACCCGATCGTATTAATCTCCCGATTCATCTCCTGACAAAGGAAGTCAAGGCGTTTGCCGACCGGCTCCTTCGCCTGAAGGAGGGAATGGTACTCTTGAAGATGAATCCCGAGGCGGCTGATCTCTTCGGTGGCGGAGTAGCGCACCAGCATCACCGCGACCTCCTGGATGATCCGGTTTTCATCAAACTGCTGATCACCCAACAATTCATGAAAACGCCTGAGCAAGTTCTGCTTGATATGTTCTTCAAGCCGATCGGCATTGGCCTCTATGACCGCCAAGCTGACGCTGATCTCCTTTCCTAGCTCGGCGAGATGGAGGGCTGTCGCCTTCCCTTCCCGCTTCTTGGCTGCGGAAAACTGGTTCAACGCCTCATCAAGGGCGGCAAAGAGATCTTCCCGGTAGAGTTCGCTGTCCCGTTCGGAAATGCCGACAAGCACCCCTTCCTGGTTGAGATAGTCGCTTAAAGCGGGCTTGAGAGCTTTGCCGCTGAAGATGCCGATCTGAGCGAACGCTTCACTGAGGCGCTCCACGGCCTCCTTGTCGACAACCACCTGAAGATCGCTTTTGAGGGTTTTGACTTTCACGAACACCTCGACTCGACCTCGGGCGGCTTTTTCGGAGACCAAGGTGGAGATCTCCGCCTCATATGCACCTAAAAACGGAGGAAGATTACAGATGATTTCAAGATACCTGTTGTTGTACGATTTGATTTCAACACTCAGTGAAAAGGTGGGATGGGCTTTTTCCGCATACCCATAGCCTGTCATCGATTTCACAGAAAACTCCTTAACAATCGGCTGTTGAGAGCGCGATTATTGCCAGCACCCATCGTAATACACAACCATCCTTCTTTCAACCGCATGAGGGCCTGGGCGATCGCCTCGTCCTCATCTTGAGCATACGTGCAATCGGTTTCGGTTTTGAGCACGGCATACAGCGCGAGCGGATCCGTTTCCTCATCGTTTCTGGCCGATGCATAGGTCGGCTGGAGGATGAGATGATCCGCACCCGTCAAAGCTTCTGCAAATTCGTCAAGAAGGGCATGAGTCCGGGAGGCGGTATGGGGCATGAAGAGAACCAGGATGCTCTTGTCGGGAAAACGGGTGCGCATCTCCCTCAGCGAAACGATTATTTCACTTGGATGATGGGCATAATCATCAAAAAAGAGGATTCCTTCCCGTTCGCCCATATATTCAAGCCGTCCGACTACCCCGCTGAAGGTCGCTAGGCGTGGAGCGAGTTCCTTCATCCGGACGGGATCGACGTTCTTGCTTCGAATCACCGTGGCAAGAAGAAGCGCTCCGAGATGATCGATCACCAATTCGGGTGTTTCAACGGTGAGAAGGGTGTCGATCTGTCCGATCCGATAACGTCGCCCCTGTTCCTTGACGATCGGATAGTCGCTCTTCTGATCGAAGCCGAAGCTGAGCGCAAGCAGATCGGTTCGCGTCGCCTTGGCGTACTCCCCGATCGCCTTCGATCCCGCCTGATCGTTGTTGTAGATGAAGAAGCCCCCTTTCTCGATCCCATCCACGAAACGTTTGAAAGAGTCGTAAACATCCGCAAGATCGGCAAAGTAATCGGGATGGTCGTACTCGACGGAAAGGAGCACCGCCCCGGTGGTCTGATAGAGCAGGAAGTGGTCTTGATATTCACACCCCTCGAAGAGGTGAAAGCTTGGCTCCTTCCGAAAAGAGTCTTTTCTATCGAGCAGCGTCGAGCCGTAGACCGCCCAATACCCTCCTTCTTCGCCAAGCAGATGGTCGCTCATTGCGGAAGTCGTCGTCTTTCCGTGCGTTCCGATTGCCAGATACGTCGGTCGAAGCGTCGACAGCAATGCAAGAAACTCGGGATATGAATAGAGGGGAATACCTCGTTCTTTTGCGTAGACGAGGATGTCCGTCGAAGAGGGATAGGCCGCGGAGTGGATGACCGCATCCCATTGTCCTTCGAGGTTGGAGCGATCGAAGCCGACATCAGGGACGATTCCCGATTCCGCCAGGCTCCGGCCGGTGAAAAAATCCTCTTTGCCGTCACAGCCGCCGACCCGGCAGCCCACGTTTGCCAACAACAGGGCGAGGCGAGCCATTCCGCTGCCCTTGATTCCTACAAGATAAATCCTTCGAAACGGAAGATTCATGGATGCAGAATACCAAAAAAAAGGCCACCCGATAAGAGGATGGTCCTTTACTCAAGACAATCTCTTCCTTAGGCGGAAGCTTGCTTCTTGAGGTTTGCGTTGCAGGGTTTGCAGACTTTCGTCTTCGCCCCTTCCAGGGTCGCTTCATAGAGAACCTTCACGCCGGTTCGCTTACATTTCGGGCAGGTGCCGCGGCCGTTCCTGTATTGATCACGGACTCCGCTGCCTCTGTGTGCTTTTGACATATTCACTACTCCTATCCGGTTCTAACGTGCTGACGCTTGACTATATCCACCAAAGCCCAGAAGTGTCAAGGTTGACAAACCCCTAAAGGAATAAGCGCAAGCCCACAAGGGCTTTAGCGGGTCGGGGTGCCGGTTTGTTCACATACCGGGCGGTCGGGAACTCATAACCGATGAGAATCTTCACGGTATTCAATGTTATCGCCAGCGTCTGATTTTGAAAACCATGCTCAACGTTCAATCCAAGCCAATCCGTCGCTTCCTTCTTTTTCTCATGGTAGCCGAGGATCAAGGAGATATCATAGGTGGGAAGCAGATTAAGGGTTATCGATGTACCCATCCTCAATTCACGGTCCTTGCTGGAACCTATATTCGCTATATCAACCGCAGCTCGTACGGTAAACAGATTCAGCTCATTTCGCTCATTGTATGTCGGAGTTTCAACGGCCATTCCCCACCCTAAGGATTTCAACAACGAATCAAAGGAGATGTTCAGCGTTTCGCTCGTTTCGGAAGAGGCGAATTTCGTCGATACGACCGCCATGCTGATCCACGAATAATCGAGCAGGAAGGAGACGCCGAAGGAGATGGCTCCTATCTGGTCGATCGGCTCATAGTGGCCGAAGTTGGTTGCAACGAAATAGTCGCTCCAGATGAGCTCGGGACGGAAGGTCATCTCGCTTCGTTCGGCAAGAGCTTCGACTTGCGCGGTGAAACCTATGAAGAACGGCTTACGGCCAAGTGCCCAATCGAATTGAAAGAGGCTTGTCCGTTTTCCCGAGTAGGTATATCCCCCGATCTGCGTTATCGAAGAGATGTTCATGATCGAGAACGCCATCCGTCCGGCGGTAAACGAAATCCCCAGACTCACGCTCGGCTCTTCAAAGTCCCATGACCTTGCAGAGTCTTCAAAGCCGGAAGCCACGATGAAACTCCTCGCACGTTCGCCACTCGCAAGAAACGCCGGATTCCCCAAGAAGGAATCTCCATCACTGCCCAGAGCGAATCGCGCGCCGCCAAACGCCCACATCGTCTGAGTCGTGCTCTTTGCGGCGAGGGAAAAAATCGTGAGAAGGAATATCGTTGTGATCGTCACCAAGCGCTTCACGAAAAGCCTCCTTCGTCAGCATATCAAAAAGTTTTGCGCTATGCTATCGCTTATCAAGCTGGTATGATGGCACTATGAAAGCCCTTGGAGAGCTCCTCCGCTCAGCCCATATTCCCCTGACATTCCCTCACCATTCTGCGATCGTCACGTCCTTGTGCACCCATTCAAAAGAGTGTAAAGCAGGCTCGATCTTCTTCGGGTTTCAGGGTCAAAGCAGTGACGGGTCACGATATGCCGAAGAAGCGCTGCAGAACGGAGCCATCCTGGCGATCGTCGATGAAGAAGCGCCTATCGATGACCATCAATCCATCATCCGGGTCAAAAACCCCCATAAGACCTTTGCATTGATGAGCGCCGCCTTCCACGACAACCCTCAAAGGGAGCTGAAGCTCATCGCAATCACCGGAACGGACGGCAAATCCTCCACCGCCGACATCCTCCACCAGCTTCTTTCCTTCGAAGGGATGCCGACAGGGCTCTTTTCAACGACATCGATCGACGACGGAACGGGCAAAATCCCCTCCCCCTACAGGATCTCCACGCCTGAGGCGGATCTCCTCTATTCGTTCTTGGATCGCTGTCGAAGCAATCGGGTGGAGCATGTGATCATCGAAGCGACCAGCCACGCGCTCAGTGAAGAATACAGCCGATTATACGGCCTCTCTTTTGAGATCGGCATCATCACCACCCTCAGCGGGGATCACATCGAGTTTCACGGTTCAAAGGAAGCGTATCTCGAAGCGAAGCTTTCCCTGCTTGATATGATTCGTCCCCAAGGCCACTTCATCTCCTCCATTGAAAATCAGGAGCTCAAACGATGCCTGAGGCGATCGGACCCTTCCATCCACATTCATATCCTCGGTCGTGATCACCCGTATATGGTTGAAGAAGATACCCTGCATTCCGTCCGGGGAACATTTGAAGGACGGTCGTTCACGGTTAATCTCGGGCTTTCGGTTTTGGCGACCAACGCCCTGCTCGCCCTGCTCGCTTCAAGCGTCATCACTCATAAAAACCCCGTCGAGCTGTTGCCTCAGCTGGCAAACGTTCGTCCCCTCAAAGGCCGGATGCAATCGGTTCCCAATGACAAGGGCGTTCATATCATCATCGACTATGCCCATACGATCGGAGCGTATGAGCGCCTCTTTTCTTTCATCAGGCAGATTCGAGGAGAAAGCCGAGTGATCACCGTGATGGGAGCCGCCGGCGGCCGGGACAAGAAGAAGCGATCTGTTCTCGGTAGCATTGCTTCAAAAGAAAGTGATATCCTGATTCTTACCGAGGAGGATCCGGTATATGAGGATCTGCGCGCAATCAATGCGATGATCGAAGAAGGAATCGCATCGGAGACCTGCCGGGTTCTTGAGATCGATGATCGAAACCTTGCGATCGCCGAAGCGATCCGTCTTGCTGAAGAAGGCGATATCGTGCTCCTGCTCGGCAAAGGTCATGAACAGTCGATTCAGCGTACAAACCGATCGATCCCATGGGATGAAGAAAAAGCGGTGTTGGAGGTAATCGGATGAACGTTGCCCTGATCTATGGCGGCAGGTCCGCCGAACATGAGGTTTCAATCAACAGCGCCAAAACCATCGAGAAGATTCTGAAGCGCAATCATCACACCCTCTATCCGATCGCCATCGATCGAAACGGCTGCTGGTTCCTGCAAAAACAGGTTCAGAGCACGATCGATGAACGGATCCCCCTTTGGCTCGTTCCCGGCAGCGGGATATACGCTCAAAGCGGAATGCTTCCGATCGATGCAGGCTTCCCCACCACTCACGGCTGGGGCGGCGAAGACGGAAACCTCCAAGGTCTCTGCACCCTTGCAAAGATACCGCTGGCAGGCTGCGATACCGTCTCTTCGGCGATCGGGATGCACAAAGCGCTGGCCCAATCGATCTTCGATCGGTCCGGCATTCCCACGATTCCGACGATCACGGTCACCACGGCGATGACCGCTACCGATTCGTTGATGGAGGAGTTCCGGCGCCGCCTTGGACCGAGTCTCTTCATCAAACCAGAAAACGCCGGATCTTCGGTGGGCATCACCGCTCTCATCGATCCCGATCGGACACGCTTTGCTCGGGCGCTTCAATTGGCCCTCGCCTACAGTGAGCGTGCCCTGGTTCAGCCCTATTATCCCGAAGTCATCGAAGTGGAATGCGCCGTCTTCGAAGATTCTCAAGAAGGAATCATTGCAACGAGGCCGGGAATCATCAAGAATCCCAGAAAAGAAACGTTTCTCTCCTACAACCAGAAGTACACGCTCCAAGGCGGAGCGTATCTTCAGCTTCCCTCCGGTCTGAGCGATGAAATCGAGACGGAGATCCGCTCTTTGGCGGTTCGAGCGTTCGAGGCGATTAAAGGCAGCGGATATGCCCGGGTGGATTTCTTCCTCGTCGATGAGAAACCGATCCTCAATGAAATCAACACGCTTCCCGGGCTGACGACCACCAGTCATTGGCCAAAGCTTCTTCAACATGGCGGATATTCGATCGAGAATGTCGTCGATCACCTTTTGGAGCAGGCGATTTCCGATTTCGATCGGAGGTGGAACCTGAGGACGAGGTATGATTGAGACCGTAATCTTCCACGTCGATATCGATGCGTTCTTCGCCGCGGTTGAAATCCTCGACGACCCCGGTTTGGCGGGAAAACCGTTGATTGTAGGCGGCCTTTCCAAGCGTGGAGTCGTGTCAACCGCGAGCTATGAAGCGCGGAAGTACGGAGTCCACTCGGCGATGCCGATGACTCAGGCGCTCCGTCTTTGTCCCCATGCCACGGTGATTCCCGGTCGCCATGCCCGTTACAGCGAGGTCTCCGCCCAGGTGATGGGGATTCTTCGCGAGTTTTCTTCCGACGTCCACCAGATTTCGATCGATGAGGCGTTCCTCGATATGAGCGGCACCGAACGGCTGTGGGGACGTCCCCGTGAGGCCGCCTTGAAGCTGAAAGAGCGGGTGCATGAAGAAACAGGAATGACGATCAGCGTGGGAATCGGTCCCAATCGTCTGATCGCCAAGATGGCGAGCGATTACAACAAACCGGACGGGTTGTGCAAAGTCTCCGAATCAAAGAAGGAGCTCTTCATCGACGCGGTGGGGCTGAAAAAGCTCTGGGGAGTGGGCAAGGTAACGCAAGAGGAGCTGAAGAGTCAAAAGATCACCACGACGGGCGAGCTTCGATCGATTCCGCTTGAGCGGCTGAAGAAGCTCTTCGGCAATTCGATGGGCTCCTTCCTCTATCACGTCGTTCGGGGAATCGACCCGGGAATCTTCAGTGAAGCGAAAAGCCGGTCGATCTCGACCGAGCACACCTTCCTCGAAGATGTCGGCGATCGGGAGGTGCTGGAAGAAACGCTTCTTTCGATGAGCCATGAAGTGATGTTCCGCTCGCTGGATGAACGACAGATCGCCCGAACGATCGGAGTGAAAATCCGGCTTTCCGACTTTTCGACTTCCACCGTTCAAACCACCCCCGCCGAAGCAATTCTCAGCGCCGAGCAGGTCTATGCGATCGCCAAGGAGCTCCTTGCTCAAAAATGGCAACCCGGAATGAAGGTTCGCCTGATCGGTGTGGGGTTGTACCAGCTGTATGACGGCACTTCCCCGCTGCAGGGCGAGCTCTTCGAAAGCGAGCATGAAAAGAAGCGAAAGCTGGAAGCAGTGGTTCTCGCCCTCCAAAAAGAAGGCCATGTGCTCGTCAAAGCGGCCAATCTAGGCAAAACCCCTCCCCACGACGAGAATCAGCACAGCTAAGGCTATGCGATAGTATCCGAAACCTATGAATGTATGGGTTTTCAGGAAAGCGCGCAGACGCTTCATCACGATCAGGGAGATAATGAACGCCACCACCCCCCCGATGAGCATGATCATCCATTCATTGGCGGTATAGCTCAGACCGAGCTTCAGCATTTTCAAGAGCGTTGCGCCGGCGATCACGGGAATCGCCATGAAAAAGGAGAAGTTTGCGGAGAGCGGACGGGAAAGTCCGATGATGAGTCCTCCTAAGACGGTAGAACCGCTGCGGGATGTTCCCGGAATGAGGGCAAGCACTTGAAACAATCCGAGCAGGAACGCCTGCTTGCAGGTAAGGTCCTCCATCGAATCGGTGATATGAACCTTCGTCTTCCTCGCATGGCCCTTCTCCAAGAGGATATAGAGCAATCCGTAGAAAGCCAAGGTCGCGGCGATCACTATCGGGCCTTGAAGATGGGCGACGATGATGTCATCAAACAGAACCCCCATGATGCCGGCGGGAATCGTGGCGATGAGTATCTTCCCCCACAGGCTCAAGGTCGCCCTTCGCCTCGTCTCATTCCTTGTGAACGGACTCAGCTCCTTGAAGTAGAGCACCCCCACCGCGATAATGGAAAAGAACTGGATTCCGACAAAGAAGAATTCTTTGGCGTTCGCCGTGAGGGAAAGTGGAAGATGCGGCTCCGCAAGCAGCAGATGGGCGGTCGAACTGATCGGTAGCCATTCGGTAATTCCCTGGATGATTCCAAGGAGGATCGTTGAGATGATATCGGTCATTGGCGCTCCTAGTGGCAGTCTAGTTGAATCACTTGAAGACAGCAAGGCCGTCTTGTCCACTCTCCTTCCAAATGATACAGTCGCCCTATGGGATTGAACATTGTCCTGGTTGAACCAGAAATACCACAAAATACCGGCAACATCTCCCGTACCTGCGCGGCGACGCACACCAGCTTGCACTTGATTCATCCCTTGGGGTTCACCATCACGGAGAAACATGTAAAACGAGCGGGATTGGATTACTGGGAGCACCTTCACTTGGTCGAGTACCCCGACATTTCTACATTTTTTGACCAACACGGGAAAAAAGAGTTATACTACGTAACGACAAAGGCGGAACAGACCTACGCCGATATCGCCTATGGTGATGAGTGTTTTTTTCTCTTTGGCAAGGAAACACTTGGCTTGGATGAAGAGCTCCTCGTGAAGAACCGCTCGAGGTGCATCCGCCTGCCGATGGCAGGTGAAGCGAGGAGCCTCAACCTCTCGAATGCCGTAGCGGTGATTGTGTATGAGTATTACCGGCAGAAAGGGTTTGAAACCTTGACGAAAGCCGGAAAGCTTCACCACCGCCAATGGGAGTCGTAAGCATGAGAAGAGTCGGAATTATCGGCTGTGGCGTGATGGGCAGCGCAATCGCCCGCACGCTCCATGACAAAGGCGTCGTCTACGATGTCGACCCGGAGCGCGCCCGCGCTCTGGCTAAGGGAACGAAGTTCAACGTGGTGGAAACGCTGGAGGCGGCAGTCAAAGAAAGCGATCTCCTGCTCCTGGCGGTCAA
This sequence comes from Spirochaetales bacterium, assembly GCA_012519115.1. GTDB lineage: Bacteria > Spirochaetota > Spirochaetia > Sphaerochaetales > Sphaerochaetaceae > Sphaerochaeta. The sequence goes on along the minus strand of JAAYQW010000002.1, from coordinate 2,428 downwards.
GCCGCAAACCCTTCCAAGCATCTACCCCGCCCTCGTGCAGGCAGGATCGAAAGATAAACGCTGGATCAGCATCGCGGCGGGAGTCTCGACCTTGACGCTTGCCGAGAACCTCGGTACCACCGAGATTGTTCGGTTCATGCCCAATATCGCCGCCCGGTATGGATACTCCGTAACCGCGGTCGCCGCTCACCGTGAGGCGAGAGCGGAGCTGTTGGAGGAGGCGAAAAGGATCGCCCTCGGATTTGGACATGTCCATGTTCTTGATGAACGGCTGTTCGACGGATTCACCGCGATCAGCGGTTCGGCGGTCGCTTTCATCATCAAGTTCTTGGATTCTCTCGCCCAAGGCGGGACGGACGAAGGAATCGCCTACCCCCTCAGTTTGACGATAGCCACTCAGACCGCCGAGAGCGCGGTCACCCTGATCAAAGAAAGCGGCTTGCAGCCCCAGGATCTGATCAGTCGCGTTTCCAGCGCCGGGGGAACCACGGTTGAAGGCATCAAGGCCCTGATTGACGGAAACCTTCAGGCGACCGTCGGCGATGCGGTCAAAAAAACCGCCCAACGATCGAGAGAGCTTGAAAAAGAAGCAGCAAACCATACAAAGAGGAAGTGAGAACACCATGATTGACCTACGGGAACTGAAGAGCCGCTACGACGAGATTAAGACGAACATCAAGAACCGTTCGATGAAGATCGACCTTGATGCGATCATCGCTTTGCAGGAAGAACGCAACAGCTTGCTTCAGGAGGTCGAGTCCCTTCGCTTCGAGCGCAACGAAAACGCCCAGAAAATGAAGGGCAAGCTGAATCAGGAAACCCGTGCTCGGTTGATCGAAGAGGGAAAGAATCTGAAAACGAAGATCGCCGAAACGGAAGAGCGCTTCAATCGGGTCGAAGAAGAATACCTCCTTCTCGGCCGGCAGATCCCCAACTACGCCCACCCTTCCGCTCCCGTCGGCAAGGAGGATACCGATAATCTCGTCCTCAAACGGGTCGGAACTCCCCCGACCTTCTCCTTCAACCCCCTCGACCACGTCGAACTTGGCGAGAAGCTGGATCTCATCGACTTTGAAGCGGGAACGAAGGTGACCGGACCGAAGTTCTACTTCCTCAAGAACGAGGCGGTGATCCTTCAGATGGCCCTTGAGCGTTATGCTCTGGATATTCTCATCAAGCACGGTTTCAGTCCCTACATCACCCCCGACATCGCCAAGGAAGAGATTCTGGAAGGGATCGGATTCAATCCGCGGGGACCCGAGTCAAACATCTATACCTTGGAAGGCACGGGAACCGCCCTGGTCGGCACCGCTGAGATCACTCTCGGCGGATATCACGCCGAAGAGATTCTCGACACCAGTCGCTTGCCGATCAAAATGGCCGGCCTCTCTCACTGCTTCCGCCGCGAGGCGGGTTCGGCGGGCCAATTCTCCAAAGGCCTCTACCGGGTCCACCAGTTCTCGAAAGTCGAGATGTTCATCTACTGTCTTCCCGAAGAGTCGGATGCGATTCACGAGCAACTTCTTGAGATCGAGGAGGAGATCTTCTCCGGTCTGGGTCTCGCCTACCAGGTCGTGGATACATGCACCGGCGACCTCGGAGCTCCGGCGTACCGTAAATTTGACATCGAAGCATGGATGCCCGGCCGTGGTGAAAACGGCGAATACGGGGAAGTCACCTCGACAAGCAACTGCACCGATTATCAAAGCCGCTCCTTGCGGGTCCGCTATAAGGATGCCAATGGGCAGAACCAATATGTCCACACCCTGAACGGGACTGCGGTGGCTACCAGTCGGGCGATCGTCGCCATCTTGGAAAACTTCCAAGAGGAGGACGGCTCGATCAGGATCCCGCCGGCGCTCGTCCCGTATACCGGTTTCGACCGGATCGGAGGCTAACTGATGATTCATCGCTCAGCGCTCGGTACCGATTTCTATGAACTGACGATGGCTCAAGGCTATTTCTTGAGACAAAACAATCCGAATGTCGTCTTCGAGATGTTTTATCGAACCAACCCGTTCGGAGGCGGATACGTCCTCTTCACCGGCTTGCATGATCTGATCGACAAGCTTGAAGGCTTTTCTTTCAGCGCTGAGGACATCGAGTATCTGGAAAGCCTGGGCACTTTCACAAAAGAGTTCCTGGCATATCTTTCCGAGTACCGCTTCAGCGGAGACATCTATTCGGTTGAAGAGGGAATGGTCGTGTTTCCCGGCGAACCGCTCCTTCGCGTTCACACGACGATGATCGACGCCAGCCTGATCGAGGGAATCCTGCTTAACACCCTCAACTTCCAAAGCCTCATCGCAACCAAAGCTTCCCGCGTCTGTCTTGCAGCTAAACGCGGGTCGGTCTTCGAGTTTGGCTTACGACGAGCCCAAGGTCCCGACGGGGCGCTTTCGGCAAGCCGGGCCGCGTTTATCGGCGG
>JAAYQW010000028.1 GCA_012519115.1 Spirochaetales bacterium | reverse complement strand
TGTTGGTGATCACCCCGGAGGAGAAATCGACCGTAACGGTGTCGCCCGCCTTGATATCGTCGCACGCCTCGGGGCATTCCAGAATCGGCAGGCCGATATTGATCGAATTGCGGTAGAAGATCCGGGCGAAGGAGCGGGCGATGACGCACGAAACCCCGCTCTCTTTGATCGCGATCGGAGCGTGCTCCCGGCTGGAGCCGCAGCCGAAGTTCGCGTCGGCCACGATGATGTCCCCCTTCTTCACCTTGTCCTTGAAGGTCGCGTCGAGATCCTCCATGCAGTGGAGCGCCAGCTCGGCGTGATTGGAGGTGTTGAGATACCGGGCGGGAATGATCACGTCGGTGTCGACGTTGTTCCCATAGCGAAATACTGTTCCTGACACTCTCATCTTATGCCTCCTCGATCGTATTCGGGTCGGTGATGTACCCGGTAACGGCGCTTGCCGCGGCGACAGCGGGACTTGCAAGGTACACCTCGCTCTTGGGATGTCCCATCCGTCCGACAAAGTTCCTGTTCGTGGTGCTCACCGCTTTCTCTCCTTCGGCCAGAATTCCCATGTGGCCGCCGAGACACGGACCGCAGGTGGGAGTGGAGACGGCGCAGCCGGCATCCACGAAGATTTCAAAAAGCCCTTCGTTCATCGCCTGCTTCCAGATCTTTTGCGTTGCCGGAAAAATCAGTGCACGAACCCACGGCGCCACTTTCTTCCCCTTCAGGACCGCTGCGGCCTGCCTCAGGTCGCTGATCCGACCGTTGGTGCAGGAACCGATCACCACCTGGTCGATCTTCACTTTGCCGACCTCGTCGATCGGACGGGTGTTGGAAGGAAGGTGGGGAAAAGCGATTGTGCTCTTGATCGCCGAAAGATCGATCTCGTAGACCGCCTCGTATTCGGCGTCCTCGTCCGCCTCGAAGATCCGGGGGGCGCGGGGACAGTGTTCGGCAAGATAGTCGAGGGTTACCTCGTCGACGGGAAAGATCCCGTTCTTCGCTCCCGCTTCGATCGCCATGTTGGCGATCGTGAAGCGATCGTCGATCGAGAGGCTCTTCACCCCTTCCCCGGTGTATTCCATCGATTGGTAGAGCGCCCCGTCGACCCCGATGAGGCCGATGATGTGCAGGATGACGTCTTTGCCCGAGACGTGCCTGTTCAGTGTTCCGGTCAGGTTGAACCTCAGGGCGGAGGGGACTTTGAACCACGCTTTGCCGGTGGCCATTCCGCTGGCCATGTCGGTGGAGCCGACGCCGGTGGCGAACGCGCCGAGCGCCCCGTAGGTGCAGGTATGGCTGTCCGCTCCGATGACCACTTCTCCGGCGCCCACCAGGCCTTTCTCGGGAAGCAGGGCGTGTTCGATCCCCATCTGTCCGACTTCAAAGTAGTTGACGATTCCATGATCGTGGGCGAACGTTCGCATCTCTTTGACCTGCTCGGCCGCTTTGATGTCCTTGTTCGGGGTGAAATGGTCGGGAACAAGGGCGACCTTCTCCCTGTCGAAGACCGTTTCCTTCCCGAACTTCGGAAACTCGTTGATCGCAACCGGTGCGGTGATGTCATTGCCCAGCACCAGGTCCAAGTCCGCCATGATCAGCTCGCCTGCTCGGACGGACGCTTTGCCCGCCGCTTTTGCGAGGATCTTCTGTGTCATCGTCATGCCCACGCCTAGATCTCCTTCTCGCACTCACCGTTGGGAACAATCCCGTCCTTGATGAGTTTATACTCGATGCTGTCGCTTAAGGCGGACCAGCTCGCCTGAATGATGTCCTTGCTTACCCCGATCGTGGACCAGCTCTCCGTCCCGTCGGTCGATTCGATCAGAACCCGGACCGTCGAGGCGGTCGCTTCCTTCGAATCCAGAACCCGGACCTTGTAGTCGGTCAGATGGACGCTCTTGAGCGTCGGATAGAACTCCTCCAGCACCTTCCGCAAGGCGGTGTCCAAAGCGTTCACCGGCCCTTCCCCTTCCGCTGCGGCGATCGCGCTGCGTCCTTTGACCCATACTTTTATCACCACCGCGTGAGTCGCAGTGGAGTCGGGATCCAGGTAGGGAGCGGTTCCGATCGTCTGATAGTGGATCAGGGAAAAATATGGTTTATAGAGGTTCAGATGACGCCGAATCACCAGATCGAAGGAGGACTCCGCCCCTTCGAACTGGTATCCCTGCGCTTCAAGCTCCTTGAGCCTGGCCATCAGCGTTACCGTCACCGGATCGTCCTTGTCCAGATCGGGAACCACTTTGGCGATTCTTCGGAGCATCAACGCCCGACCGGCGACCTCGCTCATCAACAGTCTTCGTTCATTGCCGACGACCGTCGGATCGATGTGCTCGAAGGAGGCGGGATTCTTCGCCACTCCGTCGATGTGCATTCCCCCTTTATGGGCGAACGCGGATTTGCCGATGAATGGCATCGTCCGAGCGATCCGGACGTTCGCGACCTCTCCGATCGCTCGGCAGGTCGGATACAAAAATTCCAGACTTTCGCCGTTTAAGCACTCATAGCCGAGCTTCGTTTGAAGAATTCCGATGATCGTCGAGAGGTTGGCGTTTCCGCACCGCTCGCCGATCCCAAGGAGCGTTCCCTGAACCTGGCCGACCCCGCATTGAACCGCCAAAATGGAAGAAGCCACCGCCGTTCCGATATCATCGTGGGCGTGAACCGCCCACTGGGCGCCCGGAATCGCCGCCATCGTCTCCTTGGTAATCCGCTCAAACTCGGAAGGAATGATCCCGCCCCGGGTCTCGCAGAGAACCAGCGTGGAGGCTCCCCCC
>JAAYQW010000027.1 GCA_012519115.1 Spirochaetales bacterium | reverse complement strand
GAGTATAAAAAGCATGTAAGAGAAACCAATCCCAAAATTAGAAAGGACATTGACGAAGCTGAATCCATTTCCCACATTGTTGGAGCTATGATAGAGCGCTGTCATGACCTCGCGTTCTCTCAGCGCGATCTTGCCGAACTGTGCGGTCTTCCACATTCCTCCGTTGCGAGAATCGAATCAGGCAAAAGCACACCAAATCTCAGCACCCTTTTGAAAATCTTCAGGAGCTTGGTCTCAACTTGGTTGCAGAACCTGCAGTTCCACCTTCTTAACAGAAAAAAGTCCGTCATGGTATACGATCCGGCAACCATCTTAAACGCAAAACGTTTCTATTCAAGGAGTTTTACGTTTTGCCCATCCCTGCCGATTCCGGCTTTGATCGCCTCAACCCTCATGCTGCCTGAATCTGTATTTACCTTTGCCATGACCGGATACCGGTTCAATGACTTCGTGTTCTGCCAGCTTTTTCAAAAGCTCTGATGCTCTGGACGGTTTAATGTTGATTTCTCTCATCACATCCGAGCGTCCAAAGATCGCCTGACCGGGAAATGCCTCGCGAAGCTTCAGAATGTGGTTCACCGTTTTCGGCTGGAATAATTTCTCAATGTCCGCTTTTAATCCTTCAATGTCCGGTTTTTCTGCTTCTTTCCACGTACCGCTGATATGCAATGTCCGATTATGGAGCGGATGGCTCTCATCCAAAAGAAGATTTCTTAAGAACAACTCCAGAAATTCCGTCGTTTCATGGATGCCGTTTTTCAGATCATTGTAATTTGCTCGGACAAGGGAATTGCGGAAGTACCATGCGTTTTCAGCAAAAACATCGTTTGTCACATCAAATCCCAATGTGCGCAGGTATTTGATGAAAAATACCGCCGTTGTTCGGGTGTTGCCTTCACCAAACACATGTATCTGCCATAACCTTGAAATAAATACAGCGAGATGATGGATGATCTCATCCATCGAAAGATTCTTATAGGAGAACTTTTTCTCTTCAGAAATGTCATAATCCAGCGTAGCCCTAAGCTCCGTAGCACTGCCGTAAAGCACCGTCGCACCATCAAGCACCCATTCCTTTTTCGTGATGTTATAGTCTCGGATACGTCCCGCATGGGAATATATGCCGGTGAACAGCTTCCTATGGATGGAGAGATACTCATTCGGTGTAAAGCTGAAGGCACGCTCGGACAGAAGCTCCGCGATTCTGGCAGCAACCTTATCGGCCTCCTCTGTGCGATCTTCCGCATCACGGGCGGGATTCTCTTCATAATAGACCTGTAAGAACGCGTTCGCTTCTTCAAAAGATATCTCGCCCTCGATATTTCGGAGGGCGGTACGCGTCAAGTATTCCGAAGTCTTCAGCCCGTCGACTGCCTGCAGGCCAATGGCTGTATGCCATGCATATCCTTTATTCCTCTTATCCGGCTCGGACTCTTTGATATACTCTTTAAAAGGATCCTTATTCACTCCATATCACCTCGCTGATGTTCTGTAATTCGTTACTCTATATTCATGATTCAAGCACCTCTGAAAATTTCATGTTCAGCGAAACACGGAGTCGCTGCCTCCGGAACACAATATCCACAAAGCCGGCATCCATCATCACGCCTGCTCGATGGAATCATCAGACAGCAAGAAATCTAAAACCGTCAGCAGGCGATACCCATGTTTCAGATTTGAAAACGGTGTCCTGTCCATCGTCGATGAGATAGTGATAAAACAATTCGTTTAAAAGGACGGATTTGCCGGAACGTCTGACTCCTGTGATGATTTTAACCAAATCCTTGTGCCTGTATCGGACAAGTGCATCCAACAGTCTTTTTCTTTGAATCAGCATTTCAGTCCCTCTCGGTGACATTCTAAACGCAAAACTTTTATTTTCAAGGAGTTTTGCGTTTTGCCCATCCCTGTCGATTCCCGCTTCGATCGCCTAGCCGGCATCGCCCCTAGACAAGACCGCCACCGCTTCGTGGTGGAACGTTTGAGGATAGAAGTCGAACTGCTTGACGCTGTCCAGGGTAAACCCGAGGCCGACCAGCGTTCCGACGTCTCTGGCTAGGGTCACCGAGTTGCAGGAGACATAGATGATTCTCCGGGTTCCCCAGCGCTCGATCTTCTCATGAAGGTTCCTGTCGAAGCCGACTCGGGGCGGATCGACGATGACCGTGTCGATTCTTCCCTTCTGGACAGCCGCGAGGTTTGCGACATTGCCGGTGTAAAAGTCCAAGTGCGGAGCGTTCTTCCCGGCAAAAGCCAGACAGCGCTTATTCCGCTCGACCGCGATGACCCGCTTCGCTTCGACGAACGCGCTGAACGTTCCCACCCCGCTGTAGAGATCGATGACCGTATCGCCAATCGCATGTTCTTGGACATAGCGGACAAGCGGTTCCAGAAGAACCTCGTTGGATTGGAAGAACACCTCACTGGAGGCGTATAGCGTCCTGTCCAAGACGGGAAGAGCGATCTCCCGGCCCAGAAGACTGATCCGTTCCCTGGAAGCGAGCGCACCGACCTCCACCAACGGATTTTTCTGCTGCAGCCGGTAGGCGCTTTCGATCAGGAGATCCGGCTCCTTCAGGAGGGAGTTCAGCTTCGGCGTCAATACTGGGCAGGAATCGATCGGAACCAGCTCGTTGCTGTTCCTTCCGAGGAATCCGACCTTCCTGCTTCTGAGATCGACATGGAAGCGCGAACGGCAACGGTACTCCCACGGCTTTCCCACCTCGGTGGGAAGCAGCCTGATCTCATCGATCTTCCCGATTCGGGCGAAATTCTCCCGGATGATCCCTTCTTTGATCCGGATCTGCTCGGCGTGGTCGGCATATTGGAAATCGCACCCGCCGCACACTCCCCAGTATGAACACCTCTCCTCGATCCGATGGGGGCTCGGCTCAAGGATTTCGAGGAGCTCGGCGCGGCTGAACCCGCTCTTGGATTCAACAAGCTCAATCTCAACCAGTTCGCCGGGTAGAACGGCTGGAACGAAGACCCGCCGCCCATCCTCCGGCACGGCGAGCCCTTCACCGCCTTGGATCACTTTCTCAATGCGGACTCGCACTCTTGAACTCCTCCACGTAGCGGGCGATCACCTCGATCCCTTCCTGCCAGAAGGAGCGGTCCCGCAGATCGATTCCCGCTTCCAGACCGACATCCCGGACGCTCTTCATGCCGCTGACCGAGAGCAGGGCATCATACTGCTCGACAAACGCGGAGGGATCGTCCTCGCTTCGTTTGCTGAGTCCCAGACCGAAGAGCTGGCCGAACGCGTACGGATAGTTATAATGGGAGAACTCCGGGCGATAGTAGTGGCTCTTGACCGCCCACATGTACGGATGATAGACGTCAAGTGCCGGACCATAGGTGCGCTTTTGGGCATCAAGCATCATTTCGTTCAACTCTCTTGCGGTGATGTCCCCTTCCTTTCGGCGTTTGAACACCTCCTCTTCGAAGTAGAAGCGGGAAAGGATATCCAGACACACCTGCGTCGAGTCCTGAAGGAATGCATCGATGAGGGCGATCCGCTCCTCTTCATCCGCCTCCTCCAACGCGCCCCGGAAGATCAGGCCTTCACAAAAAATCGAAGCGGTCTCGGCAAGCGGCATCGGATATTTTGCAAGCAGTCCGCCACGCTGCATCACCTTCGAGTCGTGGTAGGCATGTCCCAACTCGTGGGCGATGGTCGATACGCCACTGTAGGTGTAATCGAAGTTTGAAAGGATCCTCGATTCCTTCGCCACCGGGAAGGAGATGTCGTACGCACCGCCGACTTTGCCTTTCCGCGGTTCGGGGTCGATCCAGTTCTTTTCAAAAGCGTTCTGGGCGAATTTCCCCATCGCTTCGCTGAACCGCGAGAAGTGCTCGACGATGAAGGCTTGGGCGTCCTCGTAGGAGTAGCGCTTCGCGCTCTTGCCCACCGGGGCGAAGAGATCGTAAAAGGCGAGGTTTTCAAGCCCGAGGAGCTCCGCCTTTTTCTTCAAGTACGACCGGAAAAGAGGTACCGCTTCTTCAAGCGTGGCGATCAGGGCGGAAAGAATCTCCGAGTCGATCCGCGATTGAAAGATCGAACGCCCCAGCGGGGACTCCCATCCTCTGCGGGCGTTGAGGGAAATGGTCGCTCCCTTGACTCCGTTCAAGGCCGCGGCGAACGCTTCTTCGTGGATTTCCAGTACCTCCAGCTTCTTTTCAAACGCCTTCTTTCGGATTGCCCGGTCACCGTCGGTGGCCATGTTGCGCAACTCGACGACCGTCTTCATCCGTCCGTCTTCCCACTCCGCCGAGATCGAAGATCCGAGACTCTGCTGCAATCGGGAAAAGGCGTCCCAGCTGCTTCTGGCCAAGTCGGCGGCGAACTCCTCCAGTTCATCGCTCATCAGATGCTTCTGTTCGATCAGGAGACCTTGAAGCACATACGCATACGGATCATCCGCTCCCCGATCTTTGATTTCATCCTCCCGCTTCGCCAGATGTCGCATAAAACGAACGGAAAGGGGCTTGAGAACCAGAAGAAGATCCTCGACCTGGTTGAATGCCTTGAGGTATACGGCGTTCGTCGTATCGGTGCTCACCAGCGCATGGGTATACGATCCCAAGTTCCCCATGTGATCCAAGATCAGCTCAAACGCTTCTATGTTGGTCTGAAGGTCGCTCTTCTCATCGGCGAGGCGTGCTTCCAATTCGGCGCTTTTGGTTCGGATCAGCTCGATGTCGGCAAGAAATTCCGGACTCTCCGGTCCGGGATAGATGGGAGTAAGATCCCAGCGGGGTAACGATTTCATAACATGTCTCCTACAGTGAAAGGTTATATTCGGCTATTTTATTGATCAGCGTCCTACGACTGATTCCAAGCTCTTCAGCGGCCCGGGTCCGATTCCCCTCCCAGCGGTGAAGCGCGTGGATGATCGCTTCGATCTCCGCCTCTTTAAGAGATTTCGCTTCGCTTTGAGGAAGTTCCTGAGGCTGTTGCGTCTGATTGTGCAGGCTCACCGAGTGACGTAGATCCAGGTCGCTTTCCTGAATCTCCGACTCGGTGGCGAAAATCATCGCCCGTTCCAGGATGTTTTCAAGCTCCCGGACATTTCCATAAAACTCATGTTCGGTGATTCGGTTCAAGGCATCGGCGGAGATGCCGGTGACGGTGTGCCCCATTTCGCGGTTGAGGCGCTTGAGGATGCCGGCGGCCAGCAGCGGGATATCCTCCCTTCGCTGCCGAAGCGGCGGGATGTGGATCCGCACGACGTTGAGGCGGTAGAACAGGTCTTCCCTGAAGCTTCCGCTCCGAACCCTCTCTTCGAGATCCTTGTTCGTCGCGGCGATGATTCGGGCGTTGATCGGCAGCTCCGTCGTCCCCCCGAGCCGGATGATCTTCCGGTCTTGAAGGACTCGAAGAATCTTCACTTGGAGCGAGAGGGGCATGTCCCCGATTTCATCCAGAAAGAGCGTTCCGCCGCCGGCAAGCTCGAACATTCCGATTTTGCGGTTCACCGCTCCAGTGAACGCCCCCTTTTCATACCCGAAGAGTTCGCTCTCGATGAGATTCTCCGGCACTCCTCCGATATTGATCGCGACGAATGGTCCATCGGCGACGGGGCTGGTCTGGTGGATTCTTCGGGCGACGACCTCTTTTCCCGTACCGCTTTCACCGGTGATGAGCACCATCGAGGTCGTATCGGCGATCTTTTCGATGACTTTTTTGATCTGCTTGATCTGCGGCGATTCGCCGATGAAAAGCTCGCCTTCACTATCCACCTGGCGACTTTTGCTCTCCACGACATTGCGGAGATTCTGAAGCTCAACCAGTTTTTTCAGGCGAAGGACCAGTTCCTCGGGATCGAACGGTTTGACGATATAGTCCTGAGCGCCCTCCTTGAGGGCGGTGACGGCATCGCTAATCTCCCCGTGGGCGCTGATCATGATGATCGGCATGCGAAGACCTTCGCTTCGAATCCATTGAATCAGTTCCAGACCGTTCATGCCGGGCATCTTCAGATCGATGACGCACGCATCAAAGCCCTGTTCACGGAGCATTCGTTGGGCGCTGAGGCCGTTTTCCGCCTCGCTGCTTCGAATTCCTTCAAGCTTGAGGTAGCGACTCATCAGTTGACGGATATTGATCTCATCATCGACGATCAGGACGTTCATCCTTCACTCTCCTTTTGCTTTCTTATCGAGCGAATCGCTTCGGGAAGAATCACTTCTACAATCGTTCCGCCGCCTTCGCGTCCTCTGAGGTGTATCGAACCCCCTCGGGCGCGGACGAATTGCTGGCTAATCGAAAGACCGATTCCCGATCCATAGATCTTGGTGGTATAGAAAGGATCAAAGATCTTTCTCATATCGCTCTTCTTGATCCCGATTCCCCGGTCTTTCACGGTGATATGAATCACATGCTTCTTGCCGGTGGCAACGGAAACTTCAACGTGAGCGTCGTTGCCCTCATTTGATTCTACCGCATTTTTAAGGATGTTTTCAAAGATGGAACGCATCCGATCCGGATCGATGAGGATTGAAAGCGGCCGTTCGCTGGTATACGCGATCGGCACGTCAAATGCTTTGATGAGCATCTCGAAGAACTCATCAACATTGACCACTTCCGGGTGCCCCAAGGGGTTGCGGAGAAAATCGCTGATTTTGTTCGTCAACTGGGTGAGACGGTTCACTTCCCCTTCGATGACTTGCAGATCCTCCTTGTGCTCCTCCGAGAGCGTTTTCTTGAGCAGCGCCACTTGGATGGTAACCGCACTCAGCGGATTTTTGATCTCATGAGCCAACGTCCGGGCCGCTTGACCCAGATTCACCAGGCTTTCCTGCTTGGCCAACGTCTGCCGGTATGAGCGGTTTTTCAGGTAGATCGTCAGGACGGCGATGAACAGGCCGATGATGACGAAACCTGAAAAGAAGCCGAGAACCACGATGACCATCAACCGATGATGGTAGGCGGATCCGTCGAGACTCAGATACAGGAGATCGGGAAAGTCGATCGGGGCCGGGAGCAATCCCTGTTCGGTGAGGGTGAGCTGACCGGTATCCAGCAAGATCGTCAATCGACTGAACCGGATATACTCCACCATCTGGGTCTCTTTGTTGTACGTCGCCTGCCCGGTGCGGACAAACCCATCGCGGGTGGTAAAAAGCTCGACGGGGATCGTCATCGGCACCTTGCCCAGGCTCATCACTTTACGACCCATCGAGGAGTAGATCCCCACCCCGCTCACATTCTCTTCGGCCATCGTTCGCAGCGCTTTTGCGTTACTGTCCTGCATCGCGAGAAAAACGGAGTTGAACGCCCGCTCCGCTTCATTCTGAAGGCGGAGCTCCTCCCGTTCATACAGGGCGGAGGTCAAGAAAACAAGCAGTCCAATGAGCAAAAGAAAGCCGAAAATGAGTGATGAGATGACGAAGACCCCTTCGCGTCCATCACCTATCATCAATCGCTTTCTGCTTCGTCGCAAAATAAACTCCTATTCATGGTTCAGGGCTTCAATCGGATCGAGTTTAGAGGCTTTGACCGCCGGATACCAGCCGAAAAACACCCCGACGAACATCGAGAATCCTAGGGCAAGTATGAAGGAGGCGTACGATAAATGCAACGACCAATCCATCAGATTGGTTACGGCGAAACTGAGCAGCGATCCCAATACAATCCCTAAAAACCCGCCAAGAATCGTCAGCGTCAACGCTTCGATGAGGAATTGACCCCGGATTACCGCCGGGCTTGCTCCGATCGCTTTGCGTACTCCGATCTCGCGGGTCCGCTCGGCAACGGAAACGAGCATGATGTTCATGATTCCGATTCCTCCGACCACAAGGCTGATCGCTGCTATGAGAGCGAGGAAGGTGCTGAACGTTCCGGTGATCTGATCGGCCATCTCCGCAAGGCTGGCCGGACTGAAAAGCGCATACCCGTCCGTTCCCACGATATCATCAAGGTATTCGGTGATCTTGTCACTGACGGCGATCGTGTCGAATCCGTCGGTGACTTTGACGACGAACGCTCCGACGTTGGTCGAACGGACAAAGCGCTGGCCATAGGTGTTGTAGGGAATGAAGACGCTGTTGTCGTAGGACAGATTGAACGTCGGATCCTTGCTCTCCAAAACGCCGACGACAAGATAGTTCTTCGCCTGATTTCTGAAGAGACTGATATATTGACCCACCGCTTCCTGGTCGGGGAAAAGCGTATCGGCGATGCTGCTGCCAAGGACAGCTACCTGACGACGGTTGATATTATCCATCGCCTCGAAGAAAGATCCCTGGGCGTATTCAAGGTTCAGCGCATCTCCGTAATCGGAGAGAACCCCGACGACCGAGGCGTCGGCAGCTTCCTGTCCCACCCGTATTCGGGCGATTGATGAGTTTTGGGGCAGGACGACATCGATTCCTTCCACATCCCGCCGAAGCATCGAGGAGAACTCTTCGTTGAAGATTCCCGTATTCCGTTGTCCGGACGACGGATAGATCGTCACCATGTCCAGGCCGCCGATGGCGATCGCGTCTTTGATCGATTGCGAGGCGCTTTCACCGATCGTGAGGATGGCGACGACCGATGCGACGCCAATGACGATTCCCAAAAGGGACAGGGCTGTCCGCATCTTGTTTCCACGCATCGCGTTGAAGGCGAGTTTGATATTCTCTATGACCATCTCACACCTCGATTTTCCCGTCGCGAATATAGATCCGGCGTTTCGCCTTCAAACCCAATTCACGGTCGTGGGTGACCAGAATCACGGTTCGTCCTTCGCTGTTGAGCTCATCAAAGAGCTCCATGATCTGATTTCCCGTTCTTGAATCGAGCGCTCCGGTCGGTTCGTCCGCCAAGAGGATCGAGGGATTGTTCACCAATGCCCGGGCGATGGCGACCCGTTGCTTCTGTCCTCCACTGAGTTCATTCGGCCGGTGATACATCCGGTCCGCGAGACCGACGCGCTCAAGCGCTTCGATCGCCATCCTTTTTCGTTCACGCGGCTTGAAACCGGCATACAACAGCGGGGTGATCACATTGTCCAACGCGGTGAGCTTCCCCAGAAGGTTGAACTGCTGAAACACGAAGCCGACTTTCTGGTTTCTGATGAAGGCGAGCTCCGCTTCATTCATCCCGCTGGTATCCTCTCCGTCGATCAAGATCTGACCGCTTGTGGGCGTATCGAGACAGCCGATGAGGTTCATCATCGTCGTCTTGCCGCTCCCGGAAGGACCCATGATCGAGGTGAACTCCCCCCTCTTGATCGTAACGGATACGCCATCCAGCGCTTTGACGATAAACTCGCCCATCACGTAGTAGCGGCTCACATTACCAAGGGTTATCACATGGTCAATCATCAGGGAGCTCCACCGACATGTTCATATTTCCACCCATGCCGCCCATCGAGGCGAACGGATTGCTCGTATCGGTTCGACGGGTGACCACCGTGTCGCCGACTTTGATATCACCGCTGATGAGTTGGCTGATTCCCTCTCCGAGGTACTTCACCGTCACCGGGACCCGGGTGGTGCTGCCATCCTCGTTCCGCTTCAAGACGGAGGAGCTGCCCCGTGAGGTGGTCACGGCGCTTTGAGGAAGAAGGATTAAGGCAGTTTCTCCTTCACTGGTGATCGTTCCCTTGAACGTATACCCGGGAACGATCCGAGCGGGCGGATGTTCAATCGTTAATTCGACGTCCATCACCCCGATCCCCTGGTTGGTATATCGGCCGAGCATCGGAATGTAGCTGACATATCCTTCGATGGAGCCGTCGGTGTAGGAATCAAAGTAGAGGACCGCTTTCTGACCGAGTTCGACATATTGCATGTCGATCTCGTCGATTTCGACGGTCGCTTTCAACGTCGACCGGTCGACGATCGTCATCGCCGTCTGTCCTGCGGTGAAGTAGTCCCCTTCGGAGACCTTCACCGAAGCCACGACGCCGTCGAAGTTGGCATAGGCTTTGGTGTAATCCAGTTTGTTCTTGGCGTTGGTCAGCCGCAGTTCAGCCAATTCGATCTCCCGGTCGCTCGCGCCGGTGAGGATCGCCGCCTGAAGGGCATCCTGGTTCTGCGCCACGTCAAAGCGTTCGTTGATATCGTCCAGGGCGATCAGCACATCACCCTTCTTCACGCTGTCGCCTTCCTTCACATACACGTTCGTAACGGTTCCGGTGGCTCGGAGAATCACCTGTTGGATATCGTTGGGTTCGACATAGGAAGAAAGATCGATCGTCTGGGTGAAGAAGGATTCATAGACCTCGGAATCCACCTCCTTAACGAAACTGATCGGAGCACGCTCTTCCGCCCAGGGGAAGCGGTTGTTCTCCTTATAAAACCCATAGAGGTAGAGTCCGCCTGCCATGAGAGCAAGAACAATCATCCACGTGAAAAAACGGCGAACTCTCCGCCTTCTTCGTTTCTTTTTGAATTGATTCTTGACGAGGGTTTCCGTTGCCGTATCGTTTCTATGCATTTCAAACATGCTCTTTCTCCTACATTATCAAACGCTTGATTTCGTTTTCAAGCTGCAAGCCTTTCAGCAACATCGCCTTCAGGTCATATTCATCAAGTTCAATGGTGAACGCGGCGTCTTCCACCTGTTTTTTCGTCACAAGACCTTTTTCAAAGAGTTCCTGCTGCTGCTTCAGCACATCCTTGTTATACTGGATCGTCTGCAGCAGCAGCGCATGCTCCAGTTGCCACGATGCGACGCTGTTCTGCACCTCGATCGTACTTTGGATGTACTCATCCACGGCATTATTATATGCGATCTCGGCCAGCAGCACCTCGTTCTCAAGCTGCCGGATCTCCAGTGTATCCTTGGCGAAGGCGGGGTCGTTGGACCAGGTTCCGGAGAAGGAGACCACGGGCGTCAGGGTCCCCTTGTCGAAATCGTAGGTTCCACCGACCGCCCCTTGGACGGTGAAGCCCTTGCCGGCCAGAGCGGCCGAGCCTCCCAAGGTGAGACTGTTTTGTGTCATCGGACCAAGGTTGGTATTGATCTGGCTGTTGGCGTAGGATATGTTCCCCCCTGCCACCAGCGTCCTGTTGGTGTATTGGGCGATCCGGAGGGCGAGGGTCTCCTTCGCTATCTGAAGATCGATTTTCTTCGAAGCGACGGAGGTCGAGCCTTCCGCGTTCATCACAAAGGAAAGATCGGGTTCCCGGATGTCGGTGATCGCATCGGGATACGGGACGCCCACGATGGTTTCAAATTGTCGGATGAGCAGATCCCGGGATGCCTCAAGGCTCTTGAGGGTGCCTTCGGTCAGCCTGATCGCCTGGTCCTGGGCTTGATAGACGAGACTGCCCTTTTTGACCTGCCCCAGAATCAGTTTGTCACTGAGTTCTTTTTTCGCATCGGCGAGCTTCTGCATGGTGCTCTTGATCGACTTCTCATTGTTTACGAGTGCGCCGACCTGGCTGTAGAGGGTGTTGGCGAAGGTGAGCTTCGCGGATTCATAGCTCGACTGGGCCATCATCTCCGTCTGCCTGGTGTTCAGATCCTTCAAGGAATCCTGAGTCCTGCCATACGTAATGGTGTGGCTCACCGAGAGGGAGGGGTCTTCAAGGTAGTTCCACGAAGAACCGGCCTGGCTGTAGGAGAAGGGATCGACGGAAAAAGAGAACGCCGTCTTCCCGTCGTTCGGCAGCGCAACCTCCACGCTGCTGCCGGAAAGCGAGATCCGCTGACGGGAGACGTTCCAGTTGTTCTTCGTGTCGATCGGGTTGGTATACTTCAATTCTCCGGAGTTCACACTTACCTTCACCCCGTCATCGATCTTTGTCGCCGCCTGTTGAAGGAGGACGTTGCTCCGGGTGATCTCCAAGTTTCTCATTGAAGAGGAGTTCTGCTCGGCTTGCCAGAGCAGGTCGTCAAGAGGGATTGCGGAAAGCGGGAGGGCGAAAAGAAGCAGTGTTGCGGCGACTGCCCCCACCCATTTTTTATACGGTTGGTGCATCAATCTACATTCCTATCATTCTATATCACTAAGTATCCTTATCTTTTATCTCTTCGGCAACCGATAAAGGTCTTCTTCACGCAAACTACAAAAGCTTTTGCCCTCCATCGACCGGAAGCTCTATACCGGAAACAAAATCCGCTTCGAGAAGGTACAGAGCCGCCTCGGCGACCGCCTTCGCCGTCCCCGTTCTTCCGAGCGGAAGAATCTTCTCCATCTTTTTGAAGTGCTCCTCATCCCCGTTGGAAAGAACCGCTCCCGGACTGATGGCATTGACCCGGAGGGTCGGCCCGAGGGCGACGGCCAGCACCTTCGTCTGTTCCAACAGCGCACTCTTTGAAAGGTAATATCCGATCCGCGAGGCGGTGGGCTTGGAAACCTTCGTATCGACGATATTGATGATCGAGCCGGTCCGGCCGCGCTCAAGCAGGTGATGATAGAGAGCTTTAGACAAGAACAGCGGAGCGGTTGTGTGGAGGTTCATCATCCGCTGATACGCTTCCAAGGTGAGCTCCCCGATCGTCCCCCTCTCAAAACAGGAAGCGTTGTTGATTACATGGTCGATCTCTCCGTATCTGGTCAAGGCTTCCTGAAAAATCGGCTCGATCGCCTCGGGAATCGAAAGATCGCCTTGGACGATCTTTGCTCCATGCGTCTTTTCAAACACCCGGGCGGCCTCTTCACTTTTGTTGTAATGAACGACGACTCGATAGCCTTTTTGGATAAGAGTCCGGGCTATGACGCTTCCAAGGCGACGGGCTCCGCCGGTCATCAGGACAACTTCACTCATCGGATGTAAAGTATAGCGGTGTTGTTGCCGAATGACAATTGCGGGAGTATATTCAGACTAGGTGGTCTTCTTCTCCACCAAAGGATATGCAATGAATAATGAACAAAAAAACGACAAGGATTGGAAAGAATCCTTGAAGAAGCGGATGAACATCGAGCCGGGCATCCATACCGGCGACAAAGGTCCGCAAAAGAAGTATACTTTTTCATTCTGGTATTTCTTCATCATCCTGATGGCGTTTCTTGCGATAAACTCCTTCATGGTAAGCCGCCAGCCCAACATCGTGCAGATCGACTACAACCAGTTCAAGCAGCTGGTGGAGAACCGGACGATCAAACGGGTGAACATTGAAACGGAGCGCTACGTCGGCTATTCCTTCAGCTTGGGCCAGATCGCCACCGACGGCATCATTCCCGAGGGAGGAGCGCAGGCGTTCGCCACCTACAAAGTGGAAGACCCCTCGTTCGTCCCCCTGCTTGACGAGATGAACGTGGAGTACTTCGCCACGCCGCCGCCGAAACCCAGCATCTTCAGTTCGATCCTCTCCTATCTGCTACCCTTCGTCTTCATCGTCATTCTCTGGCGCATCATCTTCTCCAGGATGGGCGGCGGAGGCCAGGGAGTCCTCTCCTTTACCCAAAACAAAGCGAAGATCGTGGCCGAAGGGGACACCGGGATTCGCTTTGCGGATGTGGCGGGAGTGGATGAATCGAAGTATGAATTGGAGGAAGTCGTCGACTTTTTGAAAAACCCCGACAAATACACCGAGATCGGGGGAAAGATTCCCAAGGGCGTGCTCCTCGTCGGGCCTCCGGGAACCGGTAAGACCCTCCTTGCCAAGGCGGTCGCCGGTGAAGCGCAGGTACCGTTCTTCCGAATGAGCGGAGCGGACTTCGTCGAGATGTTCGTCGGAGTCGGAGCCGCCCGAGTCCGGGATCTCTTCAGGCAAGCAAGAGAGAACTCCCCCTGCATCATCTTCATCGATGAGATCGATGCGATTGGACGCGCCCGGGTCGGAGCGGGCATCGGAGGCAACGATGAGCGCGAGCAGACCCTCAACCAGCTTCTTGTTGAAATGGACGGATTCGATTCCCGGACCGGAGTCATCATCCTTGCGGCGACGAACCGCCCTGAAATCCTTGATCAGGCGCTGCTGAGGCCCGGCCGATTCGACCGCCAGGTTCTGGTCGACAAACCCGACCTGAAGGGCCGATATGAAATCCTGAAGATCCATACCCGCAAGATCACCCTCGGCGACGACGTGGATCTCAATAAGATCGCCCAAGCCTCCGCCGGCCTCGCCGGTGCGGATCTGGCGAACATCGCCAACGAGGCCGCCCTGATGGCGGTTCGCGGAGGAAGGAAAGCGGTCAGCCAGGCAGACTTCGAGGAAGCGATCGAGAAATCGGTCGCCGGCCTTGAGCGGAAGAGCCGGATCCTCAATCCCAAGGAGCGCGAACGCGTCGCCTACCATGAAACCGGACATGCCTTGACCGCCTATCTGACGGAAGGGGCCGAACCGGTGAGCAAGATCTCCATCATCCCGCGCGGCTTCGGAGCCCTCGGCTATACGCTGCAGTATCCCACCGAGGATCGCTTCCTGCTAAGTGAAAGCGAGCTGATAATCAACATCGACACCCTGCTCGGCGGCCGGGCTGCGGAAGAGGTCGTCTTCGGGGATATCTCCACCGGAGCAGGAAACGACATCAGCCGGGCCAGCGACCTGGTCAGACGGATGATTACCGAATTCGGAATGAGCGACCGGTTCCGAAACATCACGTTGCCTACTACCCAGAGCGGAATCGCCGGAGTCGGCGGAAGCCGCGACTACTCGGAGAAGACCCAAGAGTATATCGACAACGAGACCGCCAGAATCGTCAATGAGCGCTACGAAATCGTAAAAGCCAACCTTGAAAAGAATAAGGAAGCGCTTTTGACGATCACTTCCGAGCTCTTAGAGGATGAGGTCTTAAGCGGAGACCGCTTTGAGGAGCTTGCAAAAAGTAAGGTCATTGGCTAATCTCTAGCTCATGCTCCATACACCGATCACCGATCCTGAATTGACCCGACACCTCGCCGCCCTTCCCGAAGACGGACGCGAGGTGTTCGTTGCCTTGGATGCGACCGCCCGAATCACCGCAATCGGCGCGACGACGATAATCAACCAAATGCAGGCAAACCACGGCCTCCAGCCGCTGGAAACGTACGTCCTCGGTCAGGCGTATCTTGCGGCCGCGCTCCTTACCTCGCTGGTGGAAGGGAATGACCGGATCCAGCTCTCCATCGAATGCGGGGGCCCGATCGGCGGAATCTATACCGAAGGGTGGGCGAACGGCTCGGTTCGGGGATACCTGAAGAACAACCCGATCCCTCTGACGCGGGAACTCACCTCCCTGGATCTGGATGAGCTCTACGGTCCGGGGTTCTTGACGATCAGCAAGCTATTGGAAGGAAAGAAGACTCCTTTCAGCGGTCAGACGATGCTTCAGTGGGGAGACCTGGCGAAGGATCTCGCCACCCACTTCGATCAAAGCGAACAGACCCCTACCCACTTCATCCTCTCGATCGATTTCAACGACAAAGCTCAAGTCGTCGGAGCCGGAGCCTTCTTCATCCAAGCGATGCCCGGCTGGAAACAAGAAGACCTGGATCGGCTTGCCAACTGTGCCGACGAGCTTCCTTCTCTGGGAAAGCATATCGCAAGCGGTCGCTCGGTCAAATCGTTTGTCGAAACGCATTTCACCGGTGTGGATCTTCGCCATCTCGACAGCAAGGATATCCGATTCTTCTGTCCGTGCACCAAGGAACAGTACGGTCGCTACATCCAGCACCTGAAAGAAAGCGACCGCGCCGATATCGAAGAAAACGGACCATTCCCCTTTGAGGTGGTCTGCTCGAACTGCAACACCGCCTACCGGTGGAACAGGGATGAAATGAAACGTCTCCTTAGTAAGGTGAAGCGATGATCTTCTACGCGACCAGCGGCCTTCATCAAAGCGATATCCTGGCCGAAGAAGCTCGCATGGCGGGAGCACAAGAGATCGTTCCGTCGGCCAGCGGAGTTCATTTTACCGGGGATATGCGCACTGCCTATCGTTTCTTGCTTACGACTCATACCGCGACCCGTTTACTCCTCGGCATCTACGAAGATGACGATATTCGCAGCGCCGATGAATTCTACGACGCCTCGATGTTGATTCCCTGGGAAGAATGGATCGATCCTTCGATGAGCTTCGCGGTGACGATCACTATGAAAAACGTTCGCTACCTGAAGCATTCGAACTTCGGAGCGCTCCGGCTCAAAGACGCGATCGTCGATCGGATCCGGGAGCACTTCGACGGACAAAGGCCGAATGTCGATCGGGATGAGAGCGACCTCATCTTCCACGCCCACTTGGAGGGGGATCGGGCGACGTGGTTCGTCGATCTCAGCGGTCAAAGCCACCACAAACGGGGATACCGGGGCGGTCAGACGGACGCCCTGCTTGCCGAGCACCTCGCCTTCTCGATCCTCTACCGCTCCCAGTGGCGCAAGCTTGCCGATGAAACGGGATCCTTTCCCACCCTGCTCGATCCTTTCTGCGGGTCGGGAACGATCCTGATCGAAGCCGCGCTCTGGGCGACCAAGCGTGCTCCGGGCCTCGTGAAAGCACGGATCTTTCCAGTCTTCAATCTACCGATTCATGACGTGGACCTCTATGAAGAGATCGTCGATGAGGTCGTTTCCCGCATCGAAGAGAGCAGCCTCTCGATCCATGGATGGGACCGCAGTCCCAAGGCGATCCGCATCGCTCGCGAGGCGGCAAGAGAAGCGGGCACCGATCACCTGATCACCTTCGAGGTGAAAGATTTCACCACCTTGACGGAAGAAGACATTCCCCCTTCGCCGGGGGTAATCGTCACCGACCCTCCGTATGGGATGCGGATGGGACAATGGGAAGATACCCGCCATCTGTATCGCTCGATCGGTGATACCCTCACGCAGTTCTTCGGCGGATGGAACGTGAGTCTCCTTACCGCCGATGACCGCCTCTTGAGTCAAATCGATCTGAAGCCGAATCGAACCAATGCGTTCAACAACGGAGGGATCCCGTGCACCCTCGCCCACTACTACATCTTTACGGACAAGGAGAAGGCTGCTCTGAGGGCGGAGTGGGAGGAGCGAAGGAAGGAACGGCTCAGCCAACCCCTCTCAAGCGGTGCCCAGATGGCGTACAACCGTCTGGTCAAAAACCTCAAAGAGCTGAGGCCGATCATGGAAGAGGAAGGGGTGACAAGCTACCGCATCTATGATGCGGATATGATCGAATACAACGCGGCGATCGACCTCTACGAAGGAAGGTGGATCAACCTCGCTGAGTACGCCGCGCCTCCGACCGTCGATATCGAAGACGCCGAAAGGCGCCTCGGTGAATTGATCGACGCCACCGAGCGGGCGACAGGAGTGGACCGCGAATTCATTTTCGTAAAGCAGCGAACGGTTCAAAAGGGCCTCAAGCAATATGAGCGCCGGGCGTACACCGATCAGTTTTATATCATCAATGAGAATGATGCCCGCTACTTCGTGAACTTCACCGACTATCTGGATACGGGGATTTTCCTCGATCACCGACCGATTCGAAAGTACATCAGCGAGATCACCGACCACAAACGCTTCCTCAATCTCTTCTGCTATACGGGAACTGCCACGGTCCAAGCGGCGAAAGGAGGAGCCCTCTCCACGGTCAGCGTCGATACATCGACGACCTATCTGGATTGGGCGCGGCGAAACATGGAGCTTAACGGCTTTGGAGGAATGAACCACTTCTACTATCAAAGCGATTCAATTTCATTTCTCTGGGATACGTTCGACCGCTACGATGTGATCTTCTGCGATCCGCCGACCTACTCCAACTCGAAAGACCGGGCGCCCTTTGAAGTCCAGAAGGATCATCGTTCCCTGATCAAAGCGTGCATGATGCACCTCGATCCGGG
>JAAYQW010000026.1 GCA_012519115.1 Spirochaetales bacterium | reverse complement strand
GGCCAGCTGTGGGCGGAGCACCCGGTTCGAAACCATGATGTCATTCGACCGTTTGACGATCCCTTTGATGCAACCGGCGGCATCGCCGTGCTGAGGGGCAACCTCGCCGTCGACGGGGCAGTGGTCAAACGGAGCGCGGTCGATCCCGCGATGCTGGTCCACAGCGGACCGGCGAGGGTCTTTGACAGTGAAGAGGAAGCGAATGAGGCGATCTTTTCCGGTACGATCAAGAAGGGCGATGTGATCGTCATCCGCTATGAAGGTCCGAAAGGGGGGCCGGGGATGCGGGAGATGCTCAGCCCCACCAGCGCGATCGCCGGAATGGGCCTCGATAAGGATGTGGCGCTGATCACAGACGGACGCTTCAGCGGAGCGACCAGAGGTTCCTCGATCGGCCACGTCAGCCCCGAGGCTGCAAGCGGGGGATTGATCGCCCTCGTCGAGGAAGGGGATGAGATCTCCATTGATATCCCCAACGGAGAGTTGGCGTTGAAGGTTGACGAGGCGACGCTGAAGAAGCGCCGCGCGGCCTTCAAGGAGAAAGAAGTCGTTCGCTACGGCGGCTACCTCGATCGCTACCGCAAGCAGGTAACCAGTGCGAATACCGGAGCTATTTTTGCCCAGGAGTGACGGATGAAATTACGTGGTGCCGAAATCATCTTGGAATGTTTGCTTGAGCAGGGCGTCGATACGGTTTTCGGGTTTCCCGGCGGGGCGGTTCTTCCCCTCTATGATGCCCTCTATTCCTATCGCGATCGAATCAACCATATCCTCACCAGCCATGAGCAAGGCGCTTCCCACGCCGCCGACGGCTACAGCCGCTCGACCGGCAAGGTGGGGGTGGTGTTCGCCACCAGCGGACCGGGGGCGACCAACCTGGTGACAGGGATCGCCACCGCGTATATGGACAGTGTGCCGATCGTGGCGATCACCGGGAACGTGACGATTCCTCTTCTCGGCAAAGACTCCTTCCAAGAGGTCGATATCACCGGAATCACGATGCCGGTGACGAAGCATAACTTCATCGTCAAGGATGTGAACAATCTCGCCAAGACGATTCGTCTGGCGTTTCAAATCGCCCAGGAAGGCCGACCTGGCCCGGTTCTGATCGATGTGCCGAAAGATATCACCGTCGAATATGCCGAATATGAACGCCAAACGATCGAGCCGGTGAAACCCAAGTCGGAGCGGATCAGCGAACAGGCGCTCAACGCCGCACTTGAGCTCATTCATGGTGCACAGCGACCGGTGTGTTTCGTCGGCGGCGGGGTGGTCCGAGCTCGGGCGAGCGAAGAGCTCAGCGAGTTCATCGAAAAGATCGATGCTCCGGTGTGTGCTTCGATGATGGGAATCGGAGCGGTCCCGACGACCAGCAAACGCTACACGGGAATGGTCGGTATGCACGGAACGAAAGTCTCCAACATGATCGTTTCGATGTGCGACCTCCTGATTGTAGTCGGTTCCCGTTTCAGCGACCGGGTCGTCAGCAAAGCATCCGCTTTCGCCAGGGGGGCGAACATCATCCACATCGATGTCGACCCGGCGGAGATCGATAAGAATATCACCGCTACCATCGGAATCGTCGGCGATGTCCGCGTCGTTCTGAATGAGCTTAACCGAAGAATCGACAAGCAGATCCCCTCCAATGGATGGATGGACCAGGTATATTCCTACAAAGAGCGTTTTCCGATTCGAATCGAGAGCGAAAGCCAGCGGAGCAAGGAGGTTCTCAAAGCCTTGCAGAAGGTCCTTCCCGAAGGTGCTTTCGTGGTTACCGAGGTTGGCCAGCACCAGATCTGGGCGGCTCAATTTCTCAAGCACACCCAGTGCGGACACTTCCTCACCAGCGGGGGACTTGGAACGATGGGCTACGGAACCGGTTCGGCGATCGGCGCTCAGGTGGGCAATCCCACCGCTCGGGTAGTCAATGTGGCCGGCGACGGTTCCTTCAGGATGAACTGCAATGAGCTCGCCACGATCGCCCGCTATAGCCTGCCGGTGGTCATTCTGATCATGAACAACCAGACCTTGGGGATGGTTCGCCAGTGGCAAACCCTCTTCTTTGATTCACACTACAGCGAAACGACGCTCGACACCCCGATCGACTGGGTCATGCTGGCGAATGCGTATGGACTCAAGGGGATGAGAATCACCAAGGATCAGGATCCTCTTCCGATTCTCAAGGAAGCGTTTGCGTTGAATGAGGCGGTTGTGATCGACTGTGAGATTCCTACCGATGATAAAGCTTATCCGATGGTCGCCCCGGGGGCCTCGATCGAAGAGATGCTCGGGGTAAGGGAATCATCCAAGTAGGAGACGAACTCGACGAGGGATACTCCGAGCCCGTTACAGATTGAAAAGAGGGTGGTCAGGTGGATGCCCCGCTTGTCCGCTTCGATATAGTAAAGCTGACTGCGCGTCAGCTTTGCTTTTTCAATCAACTGCTCCTGCGTCATGTTTTTCTTATAACGCAGGTGCTTGATAACTTGTCCAAGTGTCATCTTTTCCATTCCGATAGTATGTCAAATAAAAAATGAACCTGACAGGTTTATGTCATAAACCAGGAGTATGAGCTTCGGTCATCAAAATTGTTGCATAAACAGCTAAATAATTGACTGATGATTCCTAAAATACGTCAGATAGCGGTAGATTTTTCCCAACAATCAATCTTCTCTTGGTATACTGAAGTATCTATCGGAGGAGGTGCGTATATGGGTACGCTCAATCATGGTGAGCTGACGGTGATGTGCACGAATCTGCAGAAGGCGTGTGAAAAGCAGCTTCGAAGTGAGGAAGCCGCCTTGTTTGGTCGTCTTGCAACGTATTTTTCAGAGAAAACGGAAAAGCCCGGACGACAGGCGACACTTCAGGAGATCGGGCTCATCATCGATGAAGAGATTGCAACCTTGTATCCCGAGGCGAACGAACAGGCCGACAAGGCTCAGGACCGAGGGGCGAAGCGAGCGCTTCTGTGGGGGGAGAAAGTAACTCGGCTGCACAAGAGTTTTTTGACGCGTCTTGAACGCAACCCCAAGCTTCTGGATGAAACTCCGGTGTGGGTGTGTGAAAGCTGCGGGTTTCTGTTTGTCGGAGCTGCGCCGCCGGCGGTGTGTCCGATCTGCAAAGTCCCGAACATTAAAATTCATAAGATGGAGGTGAAATGATGTTTGCTTCCCGTAATGTACGCTTGTGTACGAAGGATTGCATCTGCCTCTTTGTCTGCCCGACCGGGGCTACCGATACGGAAAGCGGTCAAATCGACGCTTCAAAATGTTTGGACGGATGTCGCCTGTGCGTTGATGCGTGCCCCGGCGGAGCGATCTATCTGGTTCCCAAGAACTATCCCAAGCCGCAACCGAAACACGAAGATGTGGTGCAAACGCTCTTCGCTCTCGCTGAATCGAAGGTGAAAACAAGACAGTTGGCCAATGCGCTGGGCGACGATCACCGCCTTGCCCGAAAGGCTCTCGATTTCTCGTTGGAAGTGCTGGCTGAGGATTGTGTTCGTGAAGGCGGGTATATGTTGCCGCAAAGCGCTGCTGTGAAAGAATTCCTTAACGGGCTCAAGGAGAGATATCGGGAGGATCCCGCCTTCCCTATCGAGGCGGTCGAGCGTCTGCGCGATCTGTTATAGAATAGCTTCGATCGCCGAGGCGCCCTTCGATCTCATCAAAGGAAAGGATTTGCCCTTTGATGCCGCTGATGGTCAATTCATGATCCGTCCAATACCCCTCCTCCGAGGCATACCAGTTGTCGTTCGTATAGACGAACGTATTCAAATCGGTGTGCTTCACCCATTCGAGGATGTGGTGAATCTCGTCGCTTTGAAGCGGATGTTCCAAGATCGGTTTGCCCTTCTCGTCCAATGCCAGCGATCCATTGAGCGTTCCCAGCGGGCCTGAGATGCCCAGTTCGTTCTGAATGTTCACAAGACTGCTTCTGATTCGGCCGCTGATCAACGCAACGATGATCCCCTTCTTGTAGGCGGCTTGAATCGTCGCCTTGGTCCGAGGGCCGATCGAGTGGTCGGGGCGGAGCATTGTTCCGTCGATATCCGTGCAGATAAGCTTGATGGTCGGCATATCTCTACAGTAGAGAAATAGCTGGTCTTTGCATAGCCGGGAAAAGGTGTTTCTACATCCACACCCTGCTTGCTATCGATATCCCGACGACGAGGATCGTCGTGATGATGATCGAAACGGAAGAGCCTTGCTCGTTTTGGCTGCTGTGAACCGCTTGAAGGGTTCCTTTCGCTCCGCAAAAGAGCGCTCCGTCCACTCGTTCCAAAAGCGAGCCTTTTACCGTTCTGAAGCACGCGGTAAGAATCCCGAAGTAGGAAAGGGCCAGGACGAGAAGAGATGCGAGCCTGCCTTTGAACCGGGGATTGGAGGAAACCAGGCTCTGACTGGCGGAGAGCAGGGCGATCAGCCTCAAGCCTTTGGTCAAGGCCAAGGCGATCGAGCCTTTTGTCAGTGCCAAGGTCCCGAGGGTGAAGATGACTTGGCCGCTCGGTTCGAAGAGGGCCAGGAGAATCAGGGAGAAGAGCAGCATCAATGGGGGGAGAAGACGAATCTTTCGGCGCGACATCCTTTGAATCGCATACATCAGGAGGGTAATCATCAAGAGCGGAATCGGGCCTTGGGCGAACAGAATCGCCGCGATCGCGACAATCATCGCGATCGTGCGTTCGATATGGTGGGTTTGCTCCTCGACGGTCGGCAGAACCGGTTCAAAGGAGTCGGTCAGGAATGTTTTGGGAAAAGACCCATATTGTAGGTAGCGCTCGCCGAGGAAGCCCAAGATGATCGAAGTGATCATCCCCAGTCCGAGCATCAAGGGGGCCGCTACCCAGATCGCCGGTCCATATACGACCCATGAAGCGACCTGAAGCTGCGCCAGGTTGCTGACGAACGCTCCGACTACGCTGATGCCGACCAGGGACACTCGCTTCTTCAATAACCCTTTCAGGAGTTTCATCGTGAAGCCGCTGCTCATCGTTCCGGCCAGCGAGATGAAGAACAGATAGGAGAAGAGCGTTCCGCTGACCATTCCCTGACCGATCGCTTTGAGCAGAAGGATGAAGAAGTAGGGGGGGTAATCAATCGATTGGAGGACCAGAAGCAGCGGCAGATTGGCCAGCCCGAGGCGAAGAAACGGAAGCGGTTTGGGGATGAGGTGCTCCAAGGAGGAGAGGAGCAGGGTGCTGGCGGCGATGAAGGAGATTTTTCGATCAGTAGGCGACATCATCCACCTCCTCGTTCATCGACCCGACGACGGTAAGCAGGACATGGTTGGGTAGACATGCGATGAATGAGCCGCTCCGATCGATCGGGGTCTGGAAGGTGCATGTCTTAGTGGGACACGCCGAGTCGATGATCCGGGCTTTGCCATCCCGGATCTCTATGATCGTATCGCCGAGGGGTCCTGTTATGGTGAAAAGCCGGTCGCTGTCCAGTGAATATCGGTAGATGCCGTCGGATGTCTGAACGGACACATATCCGCTGCCGCTGTTTTGACTTGAAGCAAAGACGAAGAAGACCGCCACTGCACAGAGAATGATGATTATGATATCGCCCGCCAAGGAGCCCGGAATCTTCATGCTTTGAGTGTACAGAGCTCGTCCAAGGAGGGCAATATGAATCCAATCAGCAATTGACGGATGAGCGGGCACAATTTATGATTGTGTAGAACATGTGAAGTAATGTGTTGAATATGCAAAGGCTCTTGCAAAAGGGCTTGAGAAGTGATGAGGTAGGCTATGAAGTTGGTGTACGTGGCGGACGGCTGCAGCGACGACCGCGAAGCGATGAAGCAATATTTGGAACTCTCGGGGTTTGAGGTGCAGACGTTTGAAGAGCTTCATGGTCTTCAGATGGCCTTGAACAAGCAAGCTCCCGATCTTCTGATTCTTGAAGTACACCACAGCGACGGCGACGGCTTCACCTTTTTAAAGAAGATGAAGCAGAGCCACACGCTGCCGGTGATCTTCGTTACCGGCAGAAGCGCGGAAAGCGACCGGATCTTCGGCTTTGAGCTCGGTGCGGACGACTATGTGTGCAAGCCGTTTTCCGCCAAGGAACTCACGTTGCGGGTAAAGGCGCTGTTCACCAGGATTGAGTTGAGCTCTTCCAAGAAGGATAGCGCGACGAATTGGACGCTCGGTTCGTCCAGCCTCCGGCTTGATGAGGAGAGCCACATCTTCAGCCTTGATGGGGAAGCGATCAGTCTGACCACGATGGAGTGGCGAATCATGAGCTATCTGGTTGCAAATGCGGGTATTCTGATTACGCGATCTCAGATTCTCGAACACTGTTTTGATTACAGTTTCGAATCCTACGACCGCAGCGTCGATACCCACATCAAGAATATACGGAAGAAAATCGGACCGATGGGTTCCGAATGGATTGAAACTGTGCGGGGGTACGGCTATCGCTTCAGCGGGCAATCGGTCCCGCACCATGGATAATGAGAGATGAAACCGCTTATTTACATCGTCGAAGATCATGTGGTAATCCGGGACGGGGTACGCCAGTACCTGGAGCTTTCCGGCTACGAAGTGCGCGAGTTCGGAGATTTGGCCTCAACAAAAAAGGCGCTCCGGACGGAAACCCCCGATTTGCTCATCCAGGATGTGATGCTGCCGGACGGGGATGGATTCATGTTCATCAAAGAGCTGAAAGAGGAGAAGGATATTCCGGTCATCTTCATGACCGCCCGAATCGAGGAGAGCGATCGGATCTTGGGATTTGAGCTTGGAGCGGATGATTATGTTACCAAGCCGTTCAGTCCGAAAGAGCTGATGATGCGGGTTCAGGCGGTCCTGCGCCGCACAAGCACGCCGCCGAGTGACACCTACTATATCGGAGATGAGGTTCTTACCTTCGATCAAGGGACTCATCAGGCGCATATCAACGGCGAACTGATGAACCTGACCGCGGCTGAATGGCGGGTGCTTGAGTACCTGATTGAAAACCTGAATCAGCTGTGTACCCGGGAGGACATCCTCAAATACTGTTTCGACTACACCTACGAGTCGTATGAGCGGGTAGTGGATACCCACATCAAGAATATTCGGGCGAAACTGGGTGGTGGAGATTGGATTGAAACGATTCGCGGATATGGGTATCGCTTCCTCGGTTCCCCCAAGAAGGACGTGGCAGAATGAGAAAGCAGTTTGTCCGCCTCTTCTTCGGTTTCGCTTCCGTGGCGCTGTTGGTGCTCCTCATCCAGGTCGGGGTGTTCTTCTTCAATGAGGCGTATCAGCGCCGGGTCTGGTCGGAGTCGGTGTTTGAAGAGTATCATCAGCGCTTCTCCCTGTTGCTCGAAGAAGCGATCGCAACGAACACGCTTAGCCAACAGACGCTTCATCGCGCCCTGTTGGCGGCGATGGATGATCGCGTCAGTGGGGTGGTGGTCCGCAGCAGCGACCAGACGATCACTTTGGCGTTCGGCAAGACCCGGGGCGGAATCACGCTTTCCGCCAAACCGGCGAATCGAACCACAAGACGGATTCGGATTCCTTCGTATACGATTGAACTCAACGCCCAGACCTTCTCACTGAGAGAAGAGCGAAGCATCAAAAGTCAGCGAATCCCCCTTTCTTCGGAGGTCGGACCTTCGGACATCGCCGGAAGCTTCACCCTTACGGTGAACGGGGAGGAGGTCGGCTACATCGATGTGTTGACGTATACCCCGTTCACCTACAAGAGCACATCCTTCATTTTGAAGGCGCTGGTCGCCCCATTCATCTGGTCGATTCCCCTCAGTTTGATCCTGGCGCTCTTCCTCGGGGCGGTGATCAGTAAAAGGACGCAGCGATACAGCGATGAGATCTCTTTGGCGCTTGAGGAGCTGAGCAGGGGAGAGAACAACGTTCAGCTGCCTAAGCCGAAGTACGATGAGCAGGAAACGATCAACGCTTCGATCGAGGCGCTCGATCAGACCCTGTTGCATAACAAGCTTTCCCGGCAAGCATGGCTCCGCTCGATCAGCCATGACTTCAATACACCTTTGACCGCGATGGGGCTGCTTCTAGAGGGAATCCAGGACGAAGTGTTCCCCCTTTCACACGAAACGATCACAAAAGTACAGAGCGAGCACGCTCTCCTCAACGAGCGGATCGCTCAGGTCTCGCTCTACGCCCACCTCCTCGGACAGGAACCTCCGATTGATCAAAGACCATTTAATGCCAATGAATTTGCAAAAGAGATGCTTCAATCAACGGAGAGCGAACGAATCGAGCTTGCAGTGAACACCGAAGAACTCGTCGGAGACCGGACGTTGCTGGGCTATGCAGCAAAGGCTCTGTTGTCAAACGCCCTCAACGCTTCCAACGAACCGATCCGATGGGTCATCGATTCTCATTCCATGGTGTTCACCAACAAAGGGTTGTTGCCGCAAGAGATCAATTTTTTCGAGCCTTGGGAGCGGGGTGACCGTGCTCGAAGTTCCAGCGGCAGCGGGATGGGATTGCCGATTGTGCATCAGATTATGCGGCTTCATCAGGGCAATGCGACGATCGAACAGCAAAAAGACGAGGTAAAATGCGAAATTTCATGGTAAAAACCCATAAATTGAGCGAATTGAGGAGGATTTTGCTAGATTCTTATAAGTACATAGAGTATACTCTGTAGGTAAGTCATGGGATCAAACCTTCCCTGGGAGAGATGGATTGAGGGTGTGGCCTCCTCAACCGCTTGGAAAAGTATAGGCTTTTTCAAGGAGATCGAGGTGAATGGGTATATCATTCTTATATGATTGTGAAACAGCTTATGTACAAGAATAAAGTTGACAAAGTATTCGATAATGTCTTTGTAACCTTCTTCAAAAGCACAAATAAGCAGAATGTGTTCAACTGCTCCACACATTCTACGTATTTGAACACACAAGCTTCACACATATACCTCAAGTCTCACGTAAATACATTGTTCCTACAATGTCTTTACATTCAACTATCAAGGTACATCAGCATACTGATGTCACAAATAAACTCTCACGCAAAAAAATGGAGATTTACGTCATGAAGAAAAAGTTTTTAACTTTGGCGCTGGTTCTCATGGTTGCAGTAACCCTGTTTGCTGCTACCCCAATTGAGGTCAGCGGGGAATTAACTGCCGGTTATAAATTCACCTTTGCTAAACCAGCAGCGGTTGCGCACGAGAATGCTGGCACAGCTAACATTGTCTCATCTTTTACCGGCGAGCATTGGAAAGTTACAATAGGCGGAGCTCTTAACTATGGTGCTGAGCAAGGGCTCGCTAATGCCAAAGCCGACATCTACCTTGACAAGGCCTTGAAGGACGAGGGTGTCGATCTTGGTGATTTCGCTGTCACGCTCCATGTCGGTACCAACGTCTCTAAGGGTGCTTATTCCGTGTTTGCAAACAAAGGCGCACTCGGCAAGGAAGCAGCTGCAATGGCTACTGCACAGAACTCTGGCATTACCCTTGGATATGCCAAGCTCGCGAAAGTGTATTTTGCGTTCTTCCCGAACAAGGCGTTCCCGATGGTCGTCTCTGCTCAGGTAACTCCCGTTGACGGAGTTGATGTTACTGTCGGTTACACGAATGATAGTGCTAAGAACGACCTCTTGGCTACTGCGAAAGTGGACGTCAAAAAGCTTGCTGACTTAGACTTCGATCTTGCTGCAACCGCGCAGTTCGCCTATGATGTTGACGCCAAGGCCTCGGTTGTCGGTGTCGATGCAGCGACCAGTATCCAAGGTATCAGTGGATATGTTGCATATCGACTGGCTGCCAAGAAGCACGCAATGGCAGTCGGTGGCGGCTATTCGACCACGATTGAAGGATTTAAGATTGGTGCCGATGCAAAATTCGTAGTTACAGATTTTGGTGATTTTGCGAATACTTGGAATGTTGTTGTTAACGCTTCCACCAGCTACGCCTTTGGCGGTGCTACCTACAAGCTCGCAGCCGGTTACGATGTCGACAAGAAGGCATTCACCCTTACCCCGACCGTTACCATCAAGTTCTAAGCTGAAAGGTAATCAATCAGTTGGACAGGACCCGTCGTTGGCGGGTCCTTTTTTAGGTCTCATGCCGTCTTCTATCCGGTCTTTTGTGTCGATTCCGTGTTGTTCGTCTCTCTTTTGTTGACACTTTTCTCCTGCTTTATTACTACTTTAGATAAGGAGAAACAGAGATGTTTTTATTTCTTATTTTACTGGTTTTAGTTCTCTATCTTATCTTTCGTGATCAACCCCCTTACCGGGAATCCAAAGAAAAACCCCTTGAGATTCTGAAGCTTCGCTATGCGAAAGGGGAGATCACCAAGGAAGAGTTCGAGACGATTAAGAAAGATTTAGGATTGTAGGAGGCATGACGATGATGTATGGATATACACTGGGATTTCGCCCGATGGTTGGATTGAGGCTCTATGGAGCATACAGCTGGTTGTTCTGGGCGATTGTAATTCTCTTCGTTGCTTCGATCGTTCTTTCGATCATTGCGATTGTTCGAACGTCAAAGCATAAGAACTACTCATCCTCTTCGGAAGTGTTGGAAGCGTTGAATGTCCGCTATGCGAAAGGCGAAATCTCCAAGGAAGAGTATGAAGCGATCAAGAAGGATCTGAAGTAACCATTTTTGGATGGTAATAGGAGGTGCACCTCTTCATGGTTCATCTCCCTCTAAACCTACTGGACAGCTTCCACAATTACTGGTACTATCGCTGATGTACCCCAAATCGGGCGGTTAACTCAGCGGGAGAGTGCCACGTTGACATCGTGGAAGTCGCCAGTTCAATCCTGGCACTGCCCAGATCCAAGCAACCTTCGGGTTGCTTTTTTTTTGTCTTCTTTTCATACTGGGCAACAGCCATGAAACGAGTAATGAGAATCCTGCTGTTCCTGACGTTGAGCGTTGTCCTCTTGGTCTCCTGCAAACAGAAGCCTGTCGAACCAAAAGGCCAAACTCAACTGCTGCTTGGAACGGTGTGCACCATCACCCTGTACGACAAAAGCGGCAATACCGAATTTGATTTGGCGTTCGATCGAATCGATGAGATCGAACATCTGATGAGCATCCATCTCGATGACAGTGAGCTCGCCGAGGTGAACCGGGCAAGCGGCGTTCATCCCGTCGTCGTCAGCGAAGAGACCTTTACCGTCATCAAGCTTGCGCTTGAGATCGCCGAGCTCTCCGACGGGGCGTTCGACCCCACGATCGGCCCGCTTGTCAAACTGTGGGATATCTCCGGATCGAACAACGTGCCCTTGGATGAAGAGATTAAAGCGCTTCTTCCCCTTGTCGATTACAAGCTGGTTGTTCTGGATGAAGAGGCGAGCAGCGTCTATCTGCCGGTTCAGGGAATGGCCTTGGATCTGGGTGGAATCGCAAAAGGGTGGGCGGCGGATGAGGCGGGCCGAATCCTATCCGAACACAAAGGAATCGTGAATCTGGGCGGAAACGTCTTGGTAATGGGCTCAAAACCCGACTCATCACCATGGCGAATAGGAATTCAGGATCCTGATAACGGTCGCGGCTTCTACATCGGAATCGTCGACTTGATCGATCAGACGCTGGTGACGAGCGGTCCCTATGAACGATTCTTTGAACATGAAGGGACGATCTATCACCACATCCTTGATACCGAAACCGGCTACCCGGTCGTTTCGCCATTAACCAGTGTTTCGATCATCACCACTCGATCCGTCATCGCCGACGGATTGTCGACCGCCGTCTATGCGCTTGGGCCTGAAAGAGGCCTTGAACTGGTCAATCGACTGGATGGAATCGAAGCGATTCTATTGACCGAGGATCGATCGATCTACGTTAGCGAGGGGATTCTTGACGGATCCGTGGCGTTGAATATCACAAATCCCGAGTATACGATCGTCAATAAGTAGATTGTTGCACTTTGTTGCATATTCTTCTGGAATCATTGCGTCTTCTGCCCTATACTGAAAGTAGATTTCACACAACGGAGGGCTGAAATGATTACGGGCAACGTACATGATATCCATTGGATTCTCAAAGACAGGCGAAAGCAGGGGACTGAACTTGCAAAGAAATTCTTTGCCAAGGAGTTTGCCCGAAACGCCCATCGCTTTCACCGGCAATTGCCGGGCTATCGATTTACCGACTTGGTGGGTCTGCCGAAACTCAGCGAGCTCTTGGGAGTCGGAGGAATTTGGACGAAAGATGAATCGCAACGGTTGGGGTTGAATAGTTTCAAATCGCTCGGCGGTTCGTTTGCCCTCTATCGTTACCTGCAAAAACAGTTGGGGATTCTCGGAGAAGATACTCCGTTTGCCTATCTGGCTTCCAAGGAAGTGAAGGAAAAGGTGGGAAATCTCGTCTTTGCCAGCGCGACGGATGGAAACCACGGCCGAGGTGTCGCCTGGGCGGCGACGCAGCTCGGGTTTGCCAGCATCATTTATGTTCATAAAGATACCTCGATCCGCCGAATCGAAGCGATTGAAGATGCCGGAGCGAAAGTCGTGGTCATCGATGGCACCTACGATGATGCGGTTCGCCAGGTCGCGATCGACTCTGACAAGAATGGCTGGGTCGTCATCAGCGATACCAGCTGGGATGGATACACCGAAATACCGACCTGGATCATGCAAGGATATTTGACGCTGCTCACGGAAGCTCAAGAGCAGTTCAAGAAAGCCGGCATCGCCAAGCCTACCCACCTCTTCATCCAAGCGGGAGTAGGGGCGTTGGCAGCGTCGGTCATTGGTTACTACCACGCTCTCTTTGGGGATGATGCTCCGCTCTGTTATGTGCTGGAGCCGGAAAAAGCGCAGTGTCTCTATCAAAGCGCGTTGGCCAACGACGGCAAACCTCACAGCGTCGGCGGCGATCTTGATACGCTCATGGCCGGTCTCGCCTGCGGCGATCCTTCTCCTCTGGCGTGGGAAATCATTGATGCATACGCTGACGGCTTCGTCGTCATACCCGATGAGATTGCAGCGAAGGGAATGCGGATCTATGCTGCTCCGATTCTCGGCGATCCTCAAGTGAAGAGCGGAGAAAGCGGAGCAGGGGGATTGGGTGTCCTTGCCACGATTATGGGCAACAGCGCCTATGCCGAGCTGCGAACCCGGTTGGGCCTTGATGAAACAAGCCATGTGCTTTTCATCTCCAGTGAAGGGGACACCGACCCGGTTCATTACAAGGAAATAGTCTGGGAAGGATCTTCACCGGTCAGTAAACAGTATTACAACGAGTATTAAGGCTTAGCTCCTCATCTCTCTTGGCGAGATAAGATGAGGAGTGTTATTATGCGAATATATATATATCACAAAATATAATAGGTTAAAATAAAATTGGAGGCAATATAAACTGGCAAGTCATTGCTGACCATGAACACAGCGATCCGAAGTGGCTTTGTTTCACGATTCGATAAGGTCAAAGTCAACGGAGCAGGAGAGAACCCTCTTATTTTTTCTTTCCATATACAATAAACTTGCATAATTATAGACGAAATGCATGAAGCCCGATACAATGGTGTCAATATCATATTTGAGGGTATTCGTGTGGAGAAAAAGCCGATAGATTGGGCAAATTTGGGCTTTGGGTATATTCCTACCGATTGGCGATATGTCTCAGTGTACAAGGATGGCGTATGGGATGACGGGATGTTGTCGGATGACCCAAACGTCGTCATGAATGAGTGTGCCGGTGCGTTGCAGTACGCCCAGACATGCTTTGAAGGGCTGAAAGTCTACACGACCGCCGATGACAGGATCGTCGCGTTCCGCCCCGATCTCAACGCCGAGCGGATGTATGAAACCGCCGAACGCCTCGTCATGCCGCCATTCCCCGTCGACCGCTTCCTCTCCGCCCTCGATGAGGTGGTAACGGCGAATAAAGCGTTTGTCCCTCCCTACGGTTCAGGCGCCAGTCTGTATATCCGACCGTATATGTACGGATCGGGAGCGATCATAGGTGTCGCTCCGGCTCCGGAATACACGTTCAGAATCATCACCACTCCCGTCGGTCCGTATTTCAAAGGCGGAGTGAAACCGTTGCGGCTCCTCGTCAGCGGGTATGATCGGGCCGCCCCGAATGGGACGGGACACATCAAAGCGGGCTTGAACTACGCGATGAGCCTCTATGCCGGCCTGGAGGCTAAGCGGCAGGGGTTTGATGAAAACATGTATCTTGATTCAAAGACCCGGACGTACATCGAAGAAACCGGAGGCGCGAACTTTATTTTTGTAACGAAAGACGGAAAGGTCGTCACTCCCATGAGCCCGACGATTCTTCCCTCGATCACCCGCCGTTCGCTGCTGCATGTGGCGAGCGAGTATCTCGGTCTCGAAGTCGAAGAGCGGAAGATCGTGCTGCGTGAGCTTTCCGAGTTCGTCGAAGGAGGCCTGTGCGGAACTGCCGCGGTGATCAGTCCGATCGGATCGGTTACCACCAAGGACGGGGAGATTTTCCTGCCCAGCGGAATGAAGCAGATGGGTCCGGTTACCAAAAAGCTTTACGATACTCTTACCGGAATCCAATATGGGACGATCGAAGCGCCCGAAGGTTGGATCCGAACGATCGTCTAATCTGTACAAGCGTCCTCAGAGCGGGTATAGTCAGCACCATGAAGCGTATTCTCTTCGTGGTGCTTTTTCTCTCCTCAGCCCTGCTGTTCGCCTCCTCCTGGAAGCAGATTGAAACAGTCCATACGACAATCATCTTTGAAGAAGATGAAAACGAATCCGCATTGCAGGTGGCTTCCTTCGCCGATGAGATCTTCGAAGAGCTTGCCGTGTTGCTGGAAAACCCGACTACCAAGCGGGTACCGGTGATCCTCTACGGGCGAACCGCCTGGGCTAACGGGATGTACGCCCCGTTTCCTTCCTCGATCACCCTCTACCTAGCCAGTGACGAAGACCAGTTCCTGGGAACGAAAACCCCATCCTGGCTGAAACAGGTCTATACCCATGAGCTCACGCACTATCTCCACCTGACCAAAGCTGAAGGCATTTATAAGATCTTGCGGATCTTGGGTCCGGGAGTCACGAGTCTTCCCGTACCTTTCATGCCGGGGTGGTGGATCGAAGGAATCACCACATACACCGAATCGATGGACGGCGAGGGCGGGAGGGGAAACTCCTTGGAGTTCAGTCTGCTTACCCAAAAACCGATCGACGAAGAATCGATGTGGTCCTTGGCCAAAGGCGCCTACAGCGGAGTCTACCCACCTTCCAGTCGAATCTATGCGACGGGATACATCCTTGTCGAGCATCTGATTCGCTCCTACGGTTTTTCGGCATTCAACAAGATCAACCGCATCTTCGCCAATTTCCCCTTCATGAGCATGAATTGGGTCTTTAAACGAGTCATCGGAGTCACGGCCAAGGAGCTCTTTGAAGCGGCGATCGAGGAACGGATCCGGACGGTACCTCCTTCCCCCGGATTCCTGTATGCAGCCGGCAAAGGAGGAAGCGCGTTTCTTCCCACCCGAACGCAATCGGGAATAGTAGGCCTTGTTTCAACACCGAGAGAAGGAACGTTCCTGAAGGAATATGAAACGGGAAAGAGGATCGCGACCGTACCGACCGGTAAAGCTTCCGCGATCTCGCTCAGCGATGAGCATGCTCTGTTCAGTTCACGTTGGATTGACGCCACAAGCCCAAACTCTCTTGTCCTTGCTCCCGAAGGATACAGCGACTTGTTCCTTTATCGTTTTGAAGACGGAGAGAGCAAGCGGCTCACGAACAAGCAGCGCTTGCTCCATCCCCGCCTCAGCACCGACGGTAAAAGAGCGATCGCGAGTCTGATAAACGGCTCCTTCCATGACCTGGTCGACGTGAATCTTCTTGATGGATCGACAAGCCTCCTGCTTCATGAAGACGGGGCAAGCTTCCTTGACAGCGCCCTCAATCATGACGGATCGAAGATCGTTACGGTGAAGATCAAGGAAGGAAACACGTCGTTGCTGCTGGTTGATGACCGGGGTGGACGGATTCTCGTCGGACCGACCGGCGATGAACTGGGTGATCCCGTCTTCATCGATGATTCAACGATCCTCTTCACTCTGGAACGGGAGGATACCTTCGGTGCATACCGCTTCGATCTTGGGAGCGACGTCGTCGAAGAACTTTTTTGTGATGAAAGCGGCATCTTCGGTCTTACGGTAGTGGATGGCCTGCTCCTCTATGAAACCGCGGTGGCTTCGGGCAGAGCGGTCAGGGCTCTTGACTACGCCGCGCTTGAGGGAACGGAAGGCACGTTTTCGCCACCCCGAAGTGAATCACCGATGGATGTCGCTCCTTCATTTGAGATAACTCCCTACCGCGATACACTGCGTTTGAACCTGGCCTTGCCCTATCCCTTCCTGGAAGGGAACCAGTGGCTTCCCGGTATTCTCTTCCATACTTCCAGCCTGTTGCGCAAGCACACTCTCTTCACCCTCGCAGGGTTCGACGTGGAAAAAGAGTTTCCGTATGCTGCATT
Organism: Spirochaetales bacterium; assembly: GCA_012519115.1. Classification (GTDB taxonomy): domain Bacteria; phylum Spirochaetota; class Spirochaetia; order Sphaerochaetales; family Sphaerochaetaceae; genus Sphaerochaeta. Next base: position 19,863 of record JAAYQW010000026.1, on the reverse strand, counting down.
CACCTACCAATATCGGAAGGGAAGGGTGGCAATGGAAGCCGACTTCTACGTCGAGAAGGAGAATCAGGAGCTTTCCCTTCAAAGCGGAATGACCTTGCTCTCATTTGTCTCAGCCAAAACACTTACCGAGCTGAACATATACGGCGGGGGTCGGATAGAGCACCGGAACGCGGATGAGCTTACCGGTTTCATGAATCTCGGAGTGGGAGCGACCCATAAAAAGAGGAATGGCCGAATAAGTGATTTCTATGGTCCTTCCCTTATTTCCTCGACGGTTCAACTCCAGACCTATTTTCAAAAGCCGGTGATAACGCTGGGAATGGCGAGTCTCCAAGGACAGACCCGACTCGGATTATCGAGCGTGATGCTCAATGCCTCGTTTGATTACTTCTATTCAAACTATGCTCTCGATGAAATCATTCTGCCAATCTATGAATTCGTACCGCAATACGTTCACAATCAAAAAATTCGCCTCGGTCTGAAGTTCAGGATTCCCCTCGCGCTCCTCGATCTCCCATTCCTCTATGGGGGCTTTACCGGCCTCGGTCTTGAAGTGGGGGCTCAGACGGTGCTCTATCCGGGCGCGGATCCATGGTTCGAAGATGTCGGCTTCGAAGCGAAGCTTTCCGTTCGGTACGCTCTGATAAGCGGAGCGGATCTGAAGTTCTTCGTTTCTTTCCACATTCTCGGCAGCGGGGCGTGGAATTATACGATCGGCATCGACGGTCTTTCCCTTTTCTAAGTGAGATCGTGCTGAATCTCAAGGCCGATGCCGATTTGGAAGATCCATGAAGGAGCCTGCCTTTGATATTCAAGGGGGAGGGCGGGACGTTTCGCATCTCCTATCACGTAGTGGATGCTCCCCGCCAGGCGAAGGCGATAGTTGAGGTTGCCGATGACCCATTGGCTCGGTCTGCCGAAATACGATCCCGCTTCAAAAACGAGCGTTGGATGAAGCTGCTCATCCCTGGTCGTACGGGTCTCGTGTTTGAGACTGAAGAGCTCAAGTCCTGCAAGAACTTTGAGATATGGGAGCGCCCAAGCGCCTTCATGGAGGTCAAAACGCCAGCCAAGCAGGTATGAAGCGACTTGGAACCAGGAGTCTTCGATCGGGCCGTTTTTATAGCGAACTTCCAAACTTGCGTTTTTGTAGATGACCTCATTCGATCGATTTCTCAACCCCGTCGGATCGAGGAAGATTCCCATCCCGTAGGCGATATGTGCTTCCTTGAAGGTCGGTTTCCGGGTAAACGCGAGGGCGTTGACCATCCACCCTCCGTAGGAATATCCGGTTGCGGGGTAGGTGGAAAAGAAGGATTGAAGAAGAGCTCCGTCGTGGAAGAGCGTGAGCTTGAAACCTTCATAACGATCGGTCTGAAGGCCCTGACTGGCAAATCGGCCGGAAGGGTAAGCATCTTTCCAGGCTACGGTGAAATAGCTTCCACCTCTCTTCATCCTCACACGTAAGCCCGCCTCCCAATCGAACTCCCAGTCCGTGCTGTACCCGACAGCGGCTGTTCCTTCGAGCGATGTCGGTCCGAGTCGGACTCCGTATACGGCTTCTCCTCCGAGATGAAGGTGGACCGAGGTATCCGCTTGGGGATAGGCAAGGGTGAGTTCATCCTTTTTCAGGATTCGATGGAAGAAGTTCTGAGCGCTCTGGAACCCCAGGTTCCCCACAATGAGAACCCCTCCGATTGGAGAAAGACGGATGTACGAATGATCAACATCAAAGAGGAACGAATAGGTGAGATTCAACCGGGCAAGATCATACCGCTCCTGATGGGTGAGCTTATCGGTATATCCTTCGAGAGCCAGGGTAACGAGGAGCTGATCGGTCGTCCTCACCGCTGCATGCAAGCCGTAACTGAGCCCATCATCCCAATTGTCTCCGAGACCCAGTGTGATCCAATCGTTTCCGGTGCCGAAACTTATCTCTTCAAGCGTCTTCGCTCCCAAAAGAGCGACGCTGAGAAAGAGAATGACCATGATCACACTTGCTCGCTTCATCACCTTGATTGTACAAAAGATTGCTTTTGAATACAGCAAAGAGAGGTGGGTTTTATGGCAAAGAGGGAGAAAGAGCGCGCTCAGATTGCTAAAAAGAGCAATCCGATCCCAAAAACGGAGAGAACGGTTCCTAAAAAGGAAGCTTTTGAGACATATCGTTTGAGAATGAAGTAATCGATCGGAAGGATGATGATTGGGGAGACTTGGGTGATCGTCGAGACGATTCCCACCGGTGCGAGCGTATACGCTTTCATCTGGCTGGTCGTCGCCAATACCGGACCGAAGAGGGTAGCAACGAAGAGAAGGTAGAAAAGCTTCCGATTTTCGAGAAAGGGTTTGGCATGGGCTTTGATCTGGCGTTTTATCACTCCGAAATAGATGATGAACGCCGCTAATCCTCCGAGGTTTCTGAGCAGGTTCGTGGTGGTCGCCCCCGCTTCGACAACCGCCGAACGGGCGAGGAGATTGGCAAGAGTCTGGATTAGTGCGGCAGAAGTGGCGAGGATGTATCCAAGACGCTTTTGGGTGCTTTCCGTGCCGGCGGTCTTCTCGCCGAAGAGCACCATGATGACGATTCCGCCGATGGTGATGAGAATTCCAAGGACTTGGATGAGGTTGAGGACCTCGTCAAAGAGAAAAAATCCGAAGATCGCGACGAGTATCGGGGAGATCGTCAATAATACCATCGACTCGCGCGAACCCAACAGCACGAAGGACTGAAAGAGCAATATGTCGGTAAGGAAGTAGCCTAGAAAGCCGCTGAGCAGGAGGAGAACGATCGCCTGGGTGGAAAGGCCGGCCGGTATGAAAAACCCCTGAGCGACGTAGGTGATGAGCAGGACGATCGGAAGAGCGAGCCACATCCGCATATGAGCCGCTCCGGTAGAGTCGGTTACTTTTCCAATATATTGGTGGGCAAGGGAATTCTGGGCATAGCAGAGCGCAGTGAAGAACGCCAACAGCTGACCTTGCAAGAGTGGATTATTCATAAAATGAACCATAGCAGAGAGACGATTTCTGCTCAATTACCTGGTCAAATGGGAGCACCGCTGCTAAGATCAAATCTATGAGAGTCGTTGCAGCCGTCATTGTCGAGGGTGGGCGGATCTTTGCCGCTCAACGAAACGAGTTCGGTCCGCTTGCAGGAAAGTGGGAGTTCCCCGGTGGAAAAATCAAGGAGGGCGAGAGTCCTGCTTGTGCATTGAAGCGTGAGATTCGTGAAGAGCTTGGAATCGGGATTGAGGTCCATTCCCACTTTCTTACCGTCAATCACTCCTATCCGACCTTTGATATTACCCTTGAAAGCTATTGCTGTTCGCTTACGGAGGGGACGATCACCCTCAATGAGCATCTTGACAGTGGCTGGTTTTCTCTTGACGAGCTTTCTCACCTCGATTGGGCAGCAGCGGATCTTCCGATCGTATCTCGCCTCAGAGAGGAGATGAGATGAGCAGCTTTGAAGAGCACCTGGTCAGCGGTTTATATTCAGGCTTTCTCGATCGTCGAAGACCCAGTCAGGAGGCGATGCGCCCTAAGCTTGTGCTCAATGACCGGTTGAAGCAAAGCCGCGTCGCCGATGTTCTGAACACCCATCTGCATGCGTGTTCCTCTTTTTCCTTCAGTGTCGCGTTTTTGAGACAAGGGGGACTCGCAACCCTCCTTCAAGCGCTCCTTGAATGCAAACGAAGGGGAGTGAAAGGACGAATCCTCACCGGCGATTATCTGAATTTTACCGACCCCCGTGCTGTCGGCTTCATCTACAGTGAACTCGGACCTGCAATCGAAGTGAGAGTGTATACCGCTGAAGCGTTCCATACCAAAGGGTATCTCTTTGAATATCCCGAGCGCCCGGCGACATTGATCATCGGATCATCCAATATCACTCAGGATGCCCTCCTTAGAAACCATGAGTGGAATCTCCAAGTGGTCGGCACCAATCAGGGTCAATTGATACAGGATACCAAAGAGGAGTTTGAACGCCTTTGGGAAAACGCTACGGTCGTTTCAGAGGCGTGGCTCAAGCATTACACCGAGGTGTGGGATACGTTCAATACCGCCCGAGTGTTTGTGCCCCGACCGGTTGACGGCATACCCGTTCAAGAGATTTCCTCGGTAAAAAGCGGTTTCGTCCTCAATTCGATGCAGAAAGATGCTCTTGAGCGTCTTGAGGAATTACGATCGGAGGGAAAGGATAAAGCCCTCCTTGTTTCGGCAACGGGCACGGGAAAAACAATCCTTGCCGCAAGTGATGTGAACCAGGTGAAACCCGAGCGATTCCTGTTCATCATCCACCGGGAACAGATCGCCCTCGAAGCGATGCAGAGTTTCATGCGGCACCTCGATGAGTCGGTCGCGTGCGGATTGCTTGCCGGTTCGAGCAAAGACATAACATCCCCGTACCTCTTCTCGACGATCCAGACACTTACTAAAGATGAGGTTCTCTATTCTTTCGACCGTGATTGGTTTGACTACATCGTCGTTGATGAAGCCCACCATGCTCCGGCGGCAAGCTATACCAAAGTCCTTGCGTATTTTCGTCCTTCGTTTCTCTTGGGAATGACCGCCACGCCGGTTCGACCGGACGGCAAGGATGTTCATGGATTCTTTGACAATACCGTCGCCGCGGAAATCTCCCTAGCACAAGCGCTTGAAGAAGACCTTCTGGCACCCTTCCACTACTTTGGAATCACCGACCTCAGTATCGATGGCTCTGAGGGACGCGATGTCAAAGAATTCAACAATCTCGAAGGGGAAGAGCAGATAAAACATCTATCCGTCATCCTCAGGCGATACTCTTTGGGCTTGAATCGAAGAAGAGGCCTCATCTTCACCTCGAAGAATGAAGATGCCACATTTGTCGCCCGTGAGCTACGGCGCCTAGGAGTGCGAGCTCTTCAACTCAGTGGAACAAGCAGCCAAGAAGAGCGTGAAGAAGCGTTCACTCGTCTTGAAGCTGAGGAGGAGGACCCAAACCACCTTGAATATCTGGTGAGCGTTGATATTTTCAATGAGGGAGTGGATATTCCCTCGCTCAATCAGATCATCATGCTTCGTCCTACGCAATCGGTCATCGTGTTTACCCAGCAGCTTGGAAGGGGACTGAGAAAGTTCCCCGGCAAAGAGTTTCTCACCGTCGTCGATTTCGTCGGAAACCATAAAAACAACTATATGATTCCCATCGCCCTCTTCGGGGAGAACAGCTATGATAAAGATACGTTGAGGCGGGTCGTCTTTGGAGGGGGAGCGATTCCCGGCGTTTCAACGGTCAATTTTGACCGGATCGCAAAGGAGCGAATCCTCGAGTCGATCAACAATGCGTCATTCTCCAACAAGAAGATGTTGGTCGAAGCGTATCAAAGCATAAAAAACCGTCTTGGCAATCGCATTCCTAGCCTCGTGGATTTCATCCGCTTTGATGGAATCAACCCGGAACTCTTCCTCCACTACAGGAAAACATGGGCCGAGTGCAAAGTTGTAATCGATTCCTCGTTCATCCTTGCCATGGATGAAATCCATCTCAAGAGTCTGAGGTTCTTCAGCCTCTACCTGCCACGCGGAATCAGAATCCACGAAGCATCCATCATATCCGCACTTCTGGAGAGTCCAAAAACGAAAGAAGCCTTGCTTGCTTGGTTTGAAAACGGATATGGGTTCATACCGACTGAAGCTTCGTTTGCGTCCGCCCTTCGCATCCTGAGCAATGGGTTCGTCCAAGACAAGTTCAGGAAGTTCTATGGCGATATCACCTACATTGAAGAGGTGGAAGGAGCATATTCCCTTTCAAGGGGGTTTTCAGAGCTCCTGAAGAACGATCAGTATCGAAGCGAACTTAAAGAACTTATCCAGCTGGGTACGCTGAACTACCGGCTGCGATTTGCCGAACAGGGTGATGAGTTCGGTCTTGTACGCGAGCAGAAGTATACCCGCAGCGAAGCGTGCCGAGTGCTTAATTGGGCTAAAGATGAAGGCAACACGATCTATGGCTACAAAGTTCACTACGAAACGATGACCTGTCCGATCTTCGTGACGTATCACAAGCATGAAGATATAGATGCTTCAATTGATTATGATGATCTCTTCATCGACCACGAACACTTCGCGTGGCAGAGTCGGAATCGAGTTCGTCTTGAATCAAGAGAGATGCAAGGGATTCGAAATCCGGCGATGAGGAAACTTTTGTTCATCAAAAAGAGCGATGATGAGGGATTCGGACACTACTATCTTGGAGAGCTAGACTTTCTTTCAAATGAACAGAGCACCCGCTTAAATGACAAAGGAACCGAGCTGGATGTGGTGAATGTCCGGTTTCGCCTTCATCACCCGGTGGGGGAAAAGCTCTACGACTATATCACCGATCGGGAACAGGAAGAGGTGGTCGCTCTTGATGCCTAGAGGGGGCTGTACGATTCAAGAAGGTTGATCGTTTTAGGGTCGATCGTTCGTTTGAAGCGCTCGATGTGAATGACCTGCTTGTTTCGGTTGAGGTATTCCACCTCGATCGTGTAGGAACCCTCTTTGAGATTGATCTTCCCGACCCAGGCGTTTGCCGGCAGATAATGCGTCGAGCGAAGATCCGCCGATTCGGTGAGGTCGCGCCCTACTCGGAGCGCGACGCCTAACAGCCTATAGAGGGTACCTTCCTTGCCGCTTTTATCCTCTGTGATGGTATCCCAGATTCCGATGCCCAGCGCTTTGGAGATCGCCCGCATGCTCGCCTTGGCGTAGAGCAGGTCGCTTTTGGATTGAAACGCGTCTTGAGCGACAAGGGAAAATGATTCTATCCGTTCCAAGTCGGTGATGATTTCCCCGTCGACCCGCACCCGAACCGAAGTGATCGCCGAAGGAATCGGCTGAAGGACCGGATAAGCAATCTTGGCGGTGTTGTAGGGGGAAACATAGATGAAATCCATCCGTTCCTCCTTGAGAGGAAAGCGCCCGGTGAACGCAATCAGGTGAACGGAATCCGGATCACCGCTCTTAAGCGTATGAACGGTGCTTGGAAGGGGAAAAGGATAGAGCTTCGCTTGGCTTTCGAACGCATGCAGGATTTGATTGTATGAGTAATCGAACGTGGTTCGCTCATCGAGGTGGGAAGCGATAATCACTCCGAGATAGTTGGCGAGTGCGCTGGTGGTGAACGATGTGGCTTGGGCGGGCAGATCGACTTGACGGATATGGTTGCTCGACGCATAGCTGCGTACTTGGTCAACTTGCCTTTCATAGTGTTCCTGTAAAACGCTTTGCTTTTCGATCATTCGCCGAATTTCGACCAAGCTCGACTCATACTGGCCAAGATGAAGGTAATTCAGCGCCTTGAAGAGATTGAGATAGATATCCTCATAATTCTCACCGGCATACTCTTTGGTGTTGTCGTTTACGATGAAGGAGGCGATCGAAGCGGTGATCGATTTTGTATATGCATCCTGAATTCGTTGTTCCGCATCGCTGAGCAGCTCATTGGAACGTTTCCAATCCCCGGTGAGCCGGGCAAGCATCCCGAGGTCATAGCTTGCGATCAAGGGGCCTTGGGCGGAGACGAGCTGCCCTAGGGAGCTTTTCAGCGAATCATACGCTTTGGTGTACTGGCCACGGCGCAGATATGCATCGGTCGATGATAAATCAACATAGGAGACGCACGAGGTTACAAGGATGACGATAAGCAAAACGGCTATGATTTTTCGGATACCCAACAATCCTCCTTGCACTCAACTGTATCATTGCCAAGAAATGGATGCAATTTCTTGATGATAGGATTCTACCCAATATGCCATTCATCTGCTACACTTTCAGAAGTAGGAGGATTGTATGCGTCGTACCGGAATTGCTCTTATCAGTATCATCATGTTTCTTTCCCTCTCTCTTCTCATCAGCTGTCAAAGTTCCTATTCAGTGTCGAGAGTGAGCAGTGATCAGGATCTGGATCTCAGCGGGAACTGGAATGACACCGATATTCGTCTTGTGACCGAGGCATTGGTTCAATCCTCGCTGAAAAGCGGATGGATCAATCAATTCAGGATGAAGAACGTCGGGCGAAACCCGGTGGTCATCGTCGGGACGTTCATCAATCGATCCAGTGAACATATCGATACGGCGATCATTGCCAAGCGGTATGAGATGGAACTGATCAACAGCGGCAAAGTGGACATGGTCGCCGACCAGAACTTCCGGGCTTCAGTTCGCGAGGAGCGGGAAGAGCAGCAGTACTTTGCAAGCGAAGAGACCGCAAAAGCGTTGGGCAAAGAGATCGGAGCGGATTTCCTTCTCCAGGGTTCGGTGAGGAGCGTTCTGGATCAAAGAGGGAACACTCGGGTCCGCACCTATTACGTATCCGCTGAATTGATCGATATTGAAACGAGCCGAAAGGTCTGGGTCGGGGAAGAAACGATCAAGAAAGTGATTCAGCAAGCTCGATACTCTCTGTAAAGGAAGGTGATGATGAGAAAAGGTATCCTGCTTTTCCTCATTCCTTTCCTCGTCTCCTGCGTGTCGGTTCCAAATCAGCGTCCTGCATGGATCGACGATCCGTACGACAGGAAGTACCCGGAAGATGAATATCTTCTGGTTGTCGGCAGCGGCTCCTCCTACCAGAAAGCGGTTGAAAACGCCCGGATAAACCTTGCCTCGGTGTTCTCTTCTCAAGTGGAAGCCTTTACGCAGATCACTACGATCGATTCAAGCGATGGGGTGAGTTTTGACGAACTGTTTGAACAGGGAACGGTCTCGTCCAGCGTGGAAGACCTTGTCGGATCGGAGGTCGTTACCTCCTTTACCGATTCACTGGGTCAAACGTATGTCCGTCTTGCGATCCACCGAAAAGAGAATGCCGCGTTTCTTAAAAACCGGCTGACCGAATTGACGAAGGAGCTTGCAAGGATCCGCTCTCAATCCTCCACCGACAGATTGGAGCGTTACCGCATCCTGCTCAGCTCCTATCCGGCAGCCCGGGAGGCGCAGCAGTTTGCCGATCGAATCTGGGTGCTGACCAAAGAGCTCAATCCGAACCACTTGGCCGCGCTTCGATCGGAGTTGCGTTCGCTTGCCCGATCGATCTCGGTTGAGGTGCTCGTTCACAGCGAGAACGATTCCCACCTTCTTAAAGCAGGATTTGAAGGCGCTCTTCAGAGCCTTGGGTTTGCCCAAGAGAGCGGGGACTATACCCTTACGGTCACCTATGCTTCCGAACCGGTCCTGTTTGAAGCAAGTCCCTACGCATATGAACGCTATCAGCTGAGCGTCATCTTGGGACGAGACGATACGGTGGTCCGTTCCTTCGGCTTGCAAGAACGAATAGCCGCCCTCGAGCAGGGGGATGCCAAAGCCAAGGCGCTTCAAAGCGCCCTGAACGATGGAATTGAAACACTCATTGGACTTTTGAGCCAGTAACGATATGGAGGCTAGTATAATGAAAAAAAACATCCTTATCATAGGAATCGCAGCAATTCTCATGGCTGGCACTTCATGTGCCACGAGTAAAAAAGCGACCGTCGCTTCGCCCCCCGTTCCGGCGGCCAAGGTGATCGTCGGAGCTGAAGGGTTTATCCAACCTGATTGGGTATACAAAACCCCGACAGCCGATGATCGACACTTTGAAAGCGGATACGGACTGATGAGCAACCGCCAGAATTCAATAAAACGGGCGGAGACGGAAGCGAAGAACAAGATCGCCGGCTGGATTTCCACCAACGTCGAAGAAGTTGTGGTAACGTACCTCAATGATGCCGGCAGCCTCGGTGACCGCCAAGCTCTTGATGCGATGGAAGTGATCAGCAAGCAGGTCGCGGAAGCGACATTGGTAGGGGTGACGACCGAAGACGTGTGGGTCGACAAGGAGGGGGGTGTCTGGGTGCTGGCATCGATTCCGCTCGCCAATATCGAGTATGCGTTCGAGCCGGCCGCCGAAGCGCTTGTTGACACGTTCACCCCCAGCGCGGCTGCCGAAGCGGCGAATGCTAAAATGAAAGAAGCGTTCGCCAAGCTCCTGAAAGGAGATTGATGATGAAAAAAGCGGTTCCCATTCTCGTTCTTCTTTTCCTTCTCATCGGATGCGCGACGACTCCCGCTTTCAACGAGGACGGTTCGCCCTATTGGACGACTCACATTCCCAAGTCGACCCGAACTACGTACTACGCAGTCGCCTCGGCAAAACAATCAACGGAGGAGTTGAGCATGCTCCGAGCTGAAAGCGCGGCGAAGGACATGATCGGAAGATGGGCGGAAACCACGATCGATGCTTCGGTGATCACGTTCATCGAGGAAGCGGGTGAAACGCTGAGGACCAAGCAGATCCTGGAAGTGCTTCAAAACCTTTCCGTCCAGACGGTGAATATCGCCTTGCGGGGGGTGGAAGTCGTCGAACGGTGGGTCCGTGATGATGGAACTGTCTATGTGCTGGCCTCCTACCCGGTGAAGAACCTCAAAGAAGCGTATCGCCTTCAAGCCCAAGAGCTGGAGCGAAAAGCTTTAGCCGATTCGATCAAGGCGGAAGTATTGGAAGCCTATCTGCAAAACCAGCTTGAAGCGATTCAGTAGCCAAGGCGATTGGACGGATCGACCACCACCGAACGTTGACGTTGGTGGTGGTTTTTGCAATCCTTACACATAGGAGTTTTTCAGCAATGAACAGAATAGCACTCTTTGCGATCATCATAGTGGTCCTCTTTCTTTTTGTCAGAAAAATGAATGGGGGAACCCGAATCTCCGCCAAGGATGTGCATGAGCTGATTCAGAACGGTGAAAAGGTCATCGTTCTGGATGTCCGGACCGAAATGGAGTACCAAAGCGGACATATCGAAGGTGCGATGAATCTTTCCGTGTATGATATCGGGTCGGAACGACCGGCATCGCTGAGCGATCTCGACCAGTTGATCGTCGTCTATTGTCAGAGCGGCGCCCGCAGCGGGATCGCCGTCCGCAAGCTGAAGGACTTGGGATATACGAACGTTCGCAATATGGGTGGTTTGCAGTTTTGGCGATATGGTCTGGTGAAGTAGGAGAAAGGCGATGTATCGGTTGATTGTCCTCAAGCACTTGGATGAGCTGAGGGTTATCGATCAAGGGACAACCTACTATGGCTTCGACCAGGAGTGGTACTCCAAGCTTTGGCAACGACGGGCGGGGTGTGGACCGACGACCGCAAGCACCTTGATTCGCTACAATGCGAAACGAAACAAGAACAGCTCGAAAGCCGCCTCGATCGCGTTGATGGAGGACCTTTGGAGCTATGTTACTCCCGGAATCATGGGTGTCCACACGGTCGCCCACTTTGCTCGGGGGTTGAGGGAATATCTTTCCAAGAAGAATCTGGACTTTGAGATTTCCACCTTGACGGTTCCGACCGACCGAACGAACCGTCCTTTTTTTGCGCAGATATGTGAATTCCTTGCTTCCCGATTGGAAGCCGATCAGCCGATAGCGTTCTTGAATTTAAACAATGGAGAGGTGGAAAACCTCGATCCTTGGCACTGGGTCACCATTGTGGGGATTGAACAGCGTGAAGCGGATGGACCGCTCTTCGCCCACGTATACGACGCCGGCACAAAGCATTTCATCAACCTCAGCGCATGGTATGAAACAACCACTCGCCCGGGCGGATTCGCGAGTCTGGCGTAGCGTGGGCAGATCGGTAGCCCTCATTTTCATGGTGGTATATACTGACAGTCAAGGAGAACATGATTATGGTCTATTCAGCAGATGAACAGCGATATGAAAAGATGCAGTATGCTCGAACAGGAAAAAGCGGGCTTAAGCTCCCTCGAATTTCTCTCGGGCTTTGGCATAACTACGGCGATGCATATCCGATTTCCAACGGTCGGGAGATGCTCCGAACCGCGTTTGATCTGGGAATCAACCACTTCGACCTGGCCAACAACTACGGGCCTCCCGCCGGGTCGGCGGAGGAGAACTTCGGTAAGATCCTGAAGCAGGACTTTGCCCCGTACCGGGATGAACTCATCATCTCCACGAAAGCCGGATACTATATGTGGCCCGGTCCCTACGGAGAGTGGGGGAGTCGGAAATATCTTCTTTCAAGCTTGGATGCAAGTCTGAAACGAATGGGTCTTGAGTATGTGGATATCTTCTACTCCCACCGTTTCGATCCCAACACTCCCTTGGAGGAGACGATGGGAGCCTTGGCCAGCGCGTGTAAGAGCGGCAAGGCGCTTTATGTGGGAATCTCTTCCTATAACGCTGAGCAGACCCGAAAAGCGTGCGCGATTCTACAGGGCATGGGCGTTCCTCTGTTGATCCATCAGCCCTCCTATTCGATGTTGAATCGGTGGGTGGAGCCGGAGCTGCTTTCAACATTGGAGGAGCTGGGTGTCGGAGCGATCTGTTTCTCGCCGCTTGCTCAAGGGATGCTCACCGATAAATACCTCAAGGATATTCCGCCGACCAGCAGAGCGGCAAAAGATCTCTCCTTGAAGAAATCGATGCTCAGCAAGGAGAATCTCGATAAGATTCGTGCTCTCAATGAGATTGCTCAAAAGCGTGGTCAAAGCCTTGCCCAGATGGCGCTTGCATGGGTTCTCAGGCGAAAGGAAGTCACCAGTGTCCTGATTGGAGCAAGTTCAGCGGAGCAGATCGTTGAAAACGTCGCCGCATTGGATAATCTTGCATTTACTGCCGATGAATTACGGAAGATCGATCGATATGCGACGGACGGGGATATCAATATTTGGGCTAAACGCTAAGAAACCTTGACGGAGCTGTTGGGCTCTGTTACATTGGACGCAACATGATGCCCGCCTTCCCAAGGAGGCGGGCATCATCACCTCATAGGAGAGTCGAGCAATGGCATATGAAGAACTGAAGCTGGAAAACCAGCTCTGCTTCAAAATCTATGCGCTTCATCGGGAGCTCATGGCTGCCTATCGACCGTTGCTTGACGAGTTGGGGACAACCTACCCGCAGTACATCACGCTGCTCTACCTCTGGGAGCATGAGGAAGCGACCGTAGGGCAGTTGTGCAGCGCCCTCGGTCTGGACACGGGAACCGTCTCCCCGCTTTTGAAACGAATGGAGGCAAATGGTCTGGTCACCAAACGCCGGCTCGTCAGCGATGAGCGAACGGTTTTGATTTCCCTGACCGATAAGGGAAGAGCGTTGGAGGAGGATGCCCGTTCAATTCCCTCCCATATGGCCTTTTGTCTGTTGGGAGATGATGCAGATGACGTCGGAACCCTTGCCTCCGTTCTGGATCGAACGATCAAGCAGTTGGTCGAAACACGAAAACAGTAGCATTTGAGTATTTGGTGAGGTACGATAGGAGTAGAATCATAAGCGGAGGTGGCCGATGGCAAACGTACAATCTATTTTGGATCAGAAAGGCAGCTCAGTATACAGTATTAAACCTGATGATGTGCTAGCTCACGCACTCTTACAGTTAAAAGAACGAAAAGTCGGAGCTCTCTTGGTTCTCAATGAGGCAGGGGATATTAAAGGGATTCTTTCCGAACGAGATATTGTCCGCTATTTCGCCCGACGGATCGAACGCGTCAATACAACGGAAATCAAAGTCAAGGAAGTGATGACGGCAGGGGTAACCTGCGTAAAGCGGCACCAAAGCCTTGAGGATTGTCTTCAATTGATGACCGTCGGTCGTTTCAGGCACTTGCCGGTAGTTGACGACGGAGGGAAGGTCATGGGCATCGTATCCATCGGAGACGTCGTAAAGGCGGTCTTGGACGCCAAGGATACCCAAATCGGAGATCTGGAGCAGTATATCACAAGCTCCTACTAGAATAAGATCGGTAGGATACTTTTAGAAGGACAAAGATGGCTGAGGCGGCGACGCTTCAGCCATCTTTCGATATGATTGCTCCCTATCGACCTTGTTTTCTTTTCATCCGACTGATGATCGTGATATACGCTTGGATCTGACCGTCGATTTCAGCTGCTTTGAGACCGCCCCGACCATGTCCTTCATAGATCGTCAGGTGATGAAGCTCCCCCTCAAGGTCATGGATGCTCAAGCAAGCGGTTTTGACCCTCAGCTCCAAGTGATGGATCATCAGCTCGTAAGCGGTGTCAAACATCCGTTGTTCACCGGAGAAATCGTATTCGCTCAACCCCGTTCCTCCTCAATATCGCGCTTAACCCGCTCGCGATGCTGTTGTTTTACACGTTGGACTTTTTCAACGCCTCGGTAATGATCTGCCAAAGAAAGGATACCATCAATTTATTTCTTTGAAAGCAGCGATCGCCGGCACCACATCTGCTTAGGTATGTTTTTCACTTAGCCGAAGCAACTTCGGCTAACGGACTACAACACCGATTTCATCAACTTACTATTTTAAACACTCAGATAAAGAAAAACAGCCGAGAATCTCCCGACTGTTTTGCGGTAGACTGGACTCGAACCAGCACAAGATTTCTCCCACTAGCACCTCAAGCTAGCGTGTCTACCAAATTCCACCACTACCGCACATGGATTAGTTGAACAGGGCAACCTTACAATGAAGACGAATTGAAGGTCAAGCCCTTTTTCAGGATCCTAGTTCAGCGTTTCGAAAAACTCCAGCCGTTGGGCGAAGTGAGCGATTGCATCATCCACCGGTTTGCCGGTCGCCATATCCACACCGGCTTGTTTAAGGTTTTCGATGGGGAAATATCGTCCACCGTTTGAAAGGAACCTCAGATAGCGGGCTCGCTCCTCTTCTCCGCCTGCAAGCACCTTTTTGGAAAGGGCGATCGCGGCGCTGAGGCCGGTTGCATACTTGTACACGTAGAAGGGGGAGTAGAAGTGAGGAATCCTCAATCCTTCCAGATCGCTTTCGTCGATGAACGTCATTCCGGGTCCAAAGTACTGGCGGAGAAGATCTCCATATGTTTTACGGACCAGATCAAGCGTCAAGGGGATGGACGCTTCCGCCTTCCGGTGGATCTGGTGCTCGAACTCGGCGAACATCGTTTGCCTGAAGAGGGTAGCGACCACGTCATCCAGCTGCTTTGCGATGATGTATCGTTTGGTCTGAACATCGTCGGTGGACTCGATCATGTAGTTGGCGACCAGCTGCTCATTGAACGTCGAGGCGACCTCCGCTTCGAAAATCGAGTAATCCCAATGGTGGTAGGGGTTGTTGCGCGCCGAGTAGTAGGAGTGCATCGAGTGCCCCCCTTCATGGGCGAGCGTAAAGAGATCCCGGAGCACATCCTCTTTATAATTCATCAGGATGTAGGGATAACCGGTATAGGAACCGGAGGAGAACGCACCGCTGCGTTTCCCCTTGTTTTCGTAGCGATCGACCCACCGTTCGATGGTAAGACCGCGGGTCAACGTATCGACATAGTCGCTGCCAAGGGGCTTGAGCGCCTCACCGATGATTTTTACCGCTTCCTCGTACGGCGTATGGGCTTTGATGCCACTGACCAAAGGAACATATACATCCCAGTGAGCGAGGTTTCTCACTCCGAGGATTTTCTTGCGCAGCTCATAATAGCGATGAAGGACCGGCAAGCCATTATGGACGCTCTCGATCAATCGATCGTAGACATTGGTCGGCACGTCATCAGCGAAGAGGGACATCTCCCGACTTGACGGATAGGAACGGACGGTGTGTCTGAAGATATCCTGTTTTACCTGACCTTCGTAGAGGCGGAAAAGGGTATGGCGGTTTTGATGGTACTTGGAGTAGAACTGTTTGTATGCCTTCTTCCTCAGCGCCCGGTCTTCATTCATCAGAAACGAGGAGAAGGTGGACTGGGTCAGCGGTTTCCCTCCGATCTGACCGAAGTCGAAATCGATATTTGTCAGATCGCTGAACGCATTTCTCGGCGTCTGGGCGCTTTCTCGCTGAAGCGCCATGATCCGCTCTTCTTGTTCGCTGAGGACGTGGACCTTGTAGCGCAGACTCCGCTTGATGAAGACTTTGTATGGCTCGAACGCCTCGTCCTCCAGATAGCCGTTGATCACTTCTTCATCGATGGAAAGCAGTTCGGGATCGAAGAACGCAAACGCCGCCCCGAGCTCGGTCATCAAAGTGCTGGCGGTTGAAGCGCGTTCGACGTTGGTCGGATTCGACGTGTCGCTTGCCCAGTTGAGGAAGGCGTAGGAATGCACTCGCTCAGCGAGGATTCCGACCTTGCCGTGAAACTCCATCGTCTCCAGCAGCGAATCCCTTCCCGCTTTCAATCGGCCTTTGTAAGAGGGAATCTCTTCGACCAATGATCGAAGTTCCTCGACTGCGGCTTCCCATGCCGCATCGCTTTCGAAGAGGGCGCTGAGGTCCCACGTATCCATTGTCTTCTGTTCACTTCTTGTCAATATCTGCATTCTATGCTCCTTATCAACTCCATCAGCATTCTGCTCGCTTTTCCCCGGTGTCCCAGCTCATCTTTCGCTTTCATCCCCAGCTCGGCCATCGTCAGGTTCTTGCTTTCAACGATGAAGATCGGATCATAGCCGAATCCCTCGCTGCCGCTTGCCCGGTAGGCGATTGACCCGTTGGCTTCTTCGCACACCGTGAATATACGATAGTCGCTGATCATCAGGGCGAGGGCGCATACGAAACGAGCATCCCGATTCTTAAAGCCTTCCATGTTTTTTAGCAGGTAGGCGTTGCGCTCTTCGCTATCCATGAGACGATTGTGGACTTCGAAGCCGTACCGGGCGGTTTGAAGCCCGGGTCCACCGTCCAACGCATCGACGCATAACCCCGAATCATCACCGAGGACCCAGTACCGTGGTGCAAGGGCTTTAAGTGTAATGGCCTTGAGCAGAGCGTTTTCCGTGAAGGACGATCTGTTTTCCTCTATATCAAATACGATGCCCACATCCTTAGGCATCAAAATCCGATGAGGGGTCATCAACCGGGCGAATTCTTCCTGTTTATGTTCATTGTTGGAGGCAAGCAGAATATCCATTACCTAAGGATAGTCATTGACCTCTCTTTCGTCTATATAGGAGTGTAAAAGTTTTTTGATGTGGAACACCGACGAGGAGACCGTCCCTTTGGGGATCTGAAGCAGCTCGCTCACTTGGCGGTGAGAGAGGCTTTGTTCAAAAGAGCGGAGCTTGGCGATCTTTTTCTGATATTTTTCCTGGGTCCATTCCCGAAGAGCGATCAGCTTCCGTTTCTTATCATCATCGCTTTCGTTTTCGAGGGCTTGTTCAATTTCCAAGAGGCGGCGGAAGTGCCGAGTGCATGTCTGTTCGAAATCTTTTTTTATCGTTTCCTTAGAATGAAGAGCCAAGCTCGCCGTGTTGAGGTATCTGCACAGATCCGTGAGATCGTACAGCAACAGCGAGCTCAGCTCTTCAAGGAGGTGGTGGGCATATAAGGATGGAGTGATGGTGAGCGTGATGAGCATCCGTTTTCGATTGACACCACTGGTCAATACGGTTTTAAGCTCTTCCAGCTCTTTTCTGATTGGATACGCCGAGGGAGTTCGTTTGCTCAAGAGCGATTTGAACAAGGAAGGCAAAGAGGTTATGTCGACGGTCGGCATGCCTTTGAAGGTATAGACGATCGGCGGCTCGGCGCTTTCAAGACCGATTTCACCGGATTCCTGAGCGAAGAATTCCGACCGATGAAGCAAAAGAAGCTTCTGTTCTTTTTTTTGTTGTTCACAGAGAAAATAGCGAACCCGTCTTCGGACCACTTCGGTCAAAAAACCCACAAAGGAGAGTTTTCCCTCTTCATAGCCGGCAATCAGGTTGTCGATCGCCGAAAGACAGTAGAAGAGGAATTCACAACAATCCTCAGCATCCAAGATCCTCAGTGTTGATGGAATCGTATACAGGAGCTCCATGATCTCCCGTTTGAGCTCCGCATATAACGCTGAATCACCGGTTTGTTGATAGGCAACAACCCGTTGGGTAAGATCGTGGGATGCGGCTTCGCTCATCGGATACAACGCCATACAATGCTCCTTTTGAGGGATGCACTCTATCATGCAATGTGTATGCCAATCTTAATGAAGCAGCTCTTTTACCAAGAGGATGAGGCGATCACGAATCGATTCGACGCTCTCGTTCACCGTCGCCCCCGCAGCTCTTCGGTGTCCGCCTCCACCGAGCTGTTTGGCAAGCTCGCCGACATCCACCGGGCTCTGGTGACTGGACCGGAATCCGATTTCGGTCAATTGCGCTTCGAGTTCCTTTAAATACAGAACCACCTCGACACCCTTTATCGCCAAAAGCATCGAATAGAGCATATCACTGGGACGATCAGTCGTATCAAAGGTCCGGCTGTCCCGGATAAAGGAGGAAGCGATGATCAGGCGTCCATCAAGAAGGACCTCGCTTCGGTCGATCAGTTTTCCGACATATTTGATGTAATCGAGGTTCTTCCCTCCATGTATCCTGTCCGCCATCTCATTCGGTGAGACGCCCAGATCGACCAACTCGGCAGCCTGGTGCAGAACATCTCCTCGATAAGCGTTGATGAAGCGGAAAAACCCGCTGTCAGTGGCAAACCCGAAGAACAGATGGTCGGCGATTTCGGGAGAAATCTCGACGCCGAACTCTTTGTAGAGATGCATGATGATGAGCGTAGTGGAGATAGAGCGGGGAGTGATGTAGCGGTAATCTCCAAAGAGTTCGCCGCTGGCATGATGATCGAAGATGATCGTGGTCAACCCCTCGATTCCTTCCGCCAAGGAACCGATCCGTTCGATCGAAGAGCAGTCGACGACCACGACGATGGGATCATCCGCTTTCATCTCGTTCGTTACCTTGGTGTGGAAGCGATCGGCAAGGTGGACTATTTCACTTCGCTCGAAAGGACCGGCGTTTATCAGCGTCGCCTTTTTACCAAGATCCTCCAGCAATGCACCCATCGCGATCTGAGAGGAGAGGCAGTCCCCGTCGGGGCTGATATGTCCGATGACGAGGAAGGAGAAACCATCTTCGATCACTTTTCGGATATCATCGGGCAACGGCGGAAAAGAGAAGAACTCAGGCGCCACGAATTACCTCCGGACTGGTGCCGTTGAGGACGCAATCGCGGGTTACAACGACCCGCTGGACGTTTTCGATCGAAGGGATCTCGTACATGATCTCCATCATGATGTTCTCGACGATCGAGCGCAATCCTCGAGCCCCGGTCTTTTGCACGTATGCTTTCTCGGCAACCGCTGCAACCGCATCGTCATCGAAGGTGAATTCGATACCGTCGAGGCGGAAGGAAGCCTCATATTGGCGAACAATCGAGTTCTTCGGTTCGACGATGATTCGCTTCAGGTCTTCCTTGGAGAGGTTGTCCAACGCCGCATGGATCGGCAGTCGTCCGATAAATTCGGGAATCAGGCCGAATTTGATCAGATCGTCCGGCATCAGCTGGTTGTACAGATCAAGGAGGTTCTTCTCCTGGCTGTTGGCGATTGGAGCGCCGAAGCCCATCGCATGCGATGAGACCCGCTTTTCAATCACCTTGTCCAATCCGACGAACGCCCCGCCGCAGATGAACAGGATATTCTTCGTGTTGATCTTCAAGAGTTCCTGACTGGGGTGTTTTCGTCCGCCTTGCGGGGGAACCGATGCGACCGTTCCTTCAATGATCTTCAGGAGCGCCTGCTGAACCCCTTCACCGGAGACATCCCGGGTGATCGAGGGATTTTCTCCCTTCTTGGCGATCTTGTCGATCTCATCGATGAAGATGATGCCGTTCTGTTCAGCGTTCTGCAGAGCCTCATCTGTCACCTGGTCCATGTCGATCAGCTTCTGGGCTTCCTGCTCCCTGAGGATGCGCCTTGCGTCGCTGACCTTGCATTTCTTTTTCTTGGTCTTCTTAGGCATCATGCTGTCGAAGATGTTGCCTATGGCGATCATTCCCTCGTTCTGGTTATCGAGCTGGTTGGTCTTAGGAACGTCATCGACCTCGATCTCAACAATGTGGTCCTCGAGGAGACCTG
>JAAYQW010000025.1 GCA_012519115.1 Spirochaetales bacterium | reverse complement strand
TCAAGCGATAGATTCCAACACCCTCCGGATCGATCAGGGCGTAGGTCGCGCCGCTTGATGAACGCGGCCTGCTCGGTGAGCCGGGGTTGAGCCAAAGGGTTCCATTCCAATCTTCTTTCAGGGAAGGAATGTGGGTGTGACCGCTGATGACAATTCCACCGACGGTATAGGGAACGTCCAGGTGTCCATGGGTGAGGGTGATCGGAAGCCCTTGATAGCTCAGGGTTCGAACAAGAGGCGGGAGATGGATCCGAGCTTGAGCGTACTGGTAGGAAGAATCGCTGTTGCCTCGGACAAGGACGAGGCCGGACAACCTTGAAAGAAGCGAGACGAAGGTCGATCCCTCCTGAGGGCAGAGGTCTCCGGCGATAAGCACCTGCTCCACCTTCAGGGATGCAGCGATATCGACAATGTCTTTCAGCGCTTCGGTCGAGCCATGAATGTCAGCCGTGATCAAGAGCATCCTGACGCTCCGATGGAGTATTTACACCTTTAGGGTGTATATCCACATCAAATGATGTGTTAGTATGATATAAGAATTATATATGTCAACTCAACAGGGAGAATTCCGCCATGCCCCAACTGAAGACGATGGTATCCAGTGATCAAACTCCGATTTCCTACCATGAGTGGTTGCCCAAGGAGGGTTCCGTCAAAGCTCTGCTGCTGATCCTTCACGGAATGGCGGAACACTCGAAACGATATGACGAGTTTGCCAAGTTTCTCACCAAACAGGGCTTCGCCGTCTGGGCTCCCGATCATCGAGGGCACGGAAAAACCGCTGAAGGAAAGACACTGGGGTACTTCGCCAAAGAGGATGGCTGGCAGCGGGTCGCCGATGACGCCTTTGAGCTGAGTGAAATCATCAACGGCGAATATCCCGATCAACCTCTTTTTCTCTTGGGCCATTCGATGGGTTCGTTTCTTGCCCGAACGCTCCTTGTCCAACACGCCGACGTATACGACGGGGTGATCATCGTAGGCACCGGTGCAAGCAAAGGTCTTTTAGGGAAGGTCGGGAAGCTGATCGCCAAGTACAACGCGATAAAATATGGACCTGAGCATCCCGATGCGTTGCTCGACAAGATGAGCTTCGGTTCTTACAACAAGAGAATCAAGGACCCCGCCTCCAAGTTCGCCTGGTTGAGTCGCGATCCCGATCAGGTGAAACGCTATGAGGATGACCCGTTGTGCGGCTTTGTGTGCACCAGTTCGTTTTTCAAGGATTTGCTGACCGGTCTTGAAGTCGCGAACGATCGCAAATTGGCGAAACAGCTGCCCGGCGATGTTCCTCTGTACATCATCAGCGGCAGCGAGGATCCCGTCGGCGATTACTCCAAAGGGGTTCGCGCCGTCTGCAAGCTCTACAAAAATGCGGGAGTCGAAGATGTGACTCTCACGCTGGTCGAAGGGGGGCGCCATGAGGTTCTGAATGAAATCGATCGAGCCGAGACCTACAAGCACATCGTCCAGTGGATGAAGAAAAGGATCTAGGTGATGGGAAAGTTCAAATCGGCAGTACAGCGCTTCGGTGAATTTCTCGGCGTCGCGTTTCGCCAATCGATGAAAGACAATGTCTTGAACTCCGCCTCGGGGCTGGTGTATTCGACGTTGCTGGCGATCGTTCCGGCGTTGACGTTTCTGTTCTCATTCTTCAGCGGTCTCGGAGTGCTGGAACCGCTTTTGAACTTCCTTTCCGAAGCGCTTACCGAGCTCACCGGCGGGGATACCAGCGAGCAGGTGATGAGAGCGCTCACCACGTATACCCGAAACGCCACCACGCTGGGAATCGTCGGACTGATCTCGTTTTTGTTCACGATGGTGCTGTTGATCAACAAGGTCTGGTCAGTGATCAACCAGATCTACCGCTCCGCCCAATCGACCAATCCCTTCAAACGCTTCATGGGGTACATGACGTTCGTCATCATCTCGACGCTGTTTCTCGCTCTCTATGTCAGCGTTCAATCGGTGTTCACCGAATGGTATCTGGACCTCATCGGCTATTCGGTCGGTGCCTGGTCGGTGGTCATCAGCAAGGTGATTCCCGTACTTATCACCTTCATCATCTTCTTCCTGCTGATCTTCTTCGTTCCGAATACCAAGGTTCAATTCAGCGCGGCGCTGATCGGCAGCGTCTCGGGCGTCGTGATTATCACCGTCTTTACGAGGTTTACCGGTCTGCTGACCAGCCGAGCAGCGACGTTCAGCGTGATTTACGGATCGTTTGCCGCCTTGTTCATGTTTCTGTTCATCTGTTATGTGTTCTGGGCGACGATCTTTTTCAGCGTCGAGCTGGCGTACGTGTATCAATATCGCCCCACCGGGGTGGTCAGTGAAGGTCTGCCGCAGAGCCCGGCGACCCAGATGACCGACGGTACGAACATCATGATGGTGATCGGTGCGAATTTCCGTGACGGCAAGGGTGCCACGACGGTCAAAGAGCTTCTTGATCGGCTTGTCATCCCATATGATCGGCTCCAGGGGTTCCTTGGCGCTCTCACCAATCGAGGGTACATCATTCCGACGAACAACAGCCGAACGAGTTTCATCCCCAACAAACCCCTTGATCAGATTCGGCTTCAAGACCTCGTCGAACACCTCTACGGGATTGGAACGATTGATGAGCTGAGCCGGGATACCGCCGGTGAAGCGGTCGCAAAACAGCTTGCCGAGAAAGGAATCTCCTCGCTCGGCACCTTGACGGTCGAGAATCTGCTCCAGCGGATCTAACCGAGAGCGACATCCAGAATCATCATGATGGTAAAGCCGAGCATCGTACCGATCGTGGCCCAGTGGATGCCCGAGTGGTCGTTCGCACCTGCTTGCTGAGACTCGGGAATCAACTCTTCAATGACCACATAGATCATCGCTCCGGCGGCAAAGGCGAGGGCGTAGGGGAGGATCGGCGTCATCGCGGTGACCGCCCAGGCTCCGAGAACTCCTGCGATCGGTTCAACGACTCCGGAGGCTTGGCCATAGAAGAAGCTCTTTGCCCGTGAAAGACCTTCCCGTCGCAAGGGAACGGAAACCGCAGCCCCTTCTGGAAGGTTCTGCAATCCGATTCCGACCGCTACGATCAACGCTCCGGTCATCGTCTGGGATCCGCTTCCCGCCGCCGCGGCTCCGATCGCCACGCCGACGGCGAGGCCTTCGGGAATATTGTGCAAGGTGATAGCCAGGACCAACAGGATCGAGCGGCGAAGGTTGGTTGGAATTCCTTCGGTTTCTCCCGGTTTCGAGTCCAGATGGGCATGTGGAATCAAGAGGTCGCTGAGCCAGAGGAACGCCCCTCCGGCAAGAAAACCGATCGCGGCGACCGCCCATGGAGGAATCGGTCCTCCTTCCGCGAGTTCGATTGCCGGTTGGAGCAATGACCAGAACGAGGCCGCGATCATCACGCCGCTTGCGAAGCCCAGCATGCCGTTCATGACATGGCGATTGATCGTCTTGAAAAAGAACACGAACGCCGCCCCGATCGCGGTCATTCCCCACGTTCCCATGGTAGCCAGAAATGCCAGGATGATTGGTTGGTTCAGCATAGAGATATGCTACGGGTACTCACTTCTTCGGTCAAGTGGGGGTATCCCTTGCCCAAAGGGGTTCTTCCTATTATGGTTGAGCAATGATCTTTCTTGAATATGAAACCTTGGAACCGATCGACGCTATGCTTTGGCACGCATATCCGAAGCACGAATCGATCATTGAAACGTACGATGTCGGCGAGCTCACCGTCGAGGTGCTCGATCATCCGAGTCTTCGTTCCTCGATCGATCTCGCAGTCGTCGCGTTCT
>JAAYQW010000024.1 GCA_012519115.1 Spirochaetales bacterium | reverse complement strand
TTTTTAATGACTGCGTTTTTATTGATGACGATGATTCCGTCGTGGATGGAGTACATCGGAAAGTCTCCTTCCTGACGAGGGATATCGTCGATGCCGATTCGGCATCCGTCACCGATTCGAGCATTCTGATCGATGATCGCCCGGCGGATGATCGTGCCGCGACCGATGCCGATGTTCGGAATGCCCTTCTTGGCGTTCAATTCCTTCTCTTCCTCCGTCTCGTAGCGGGAGGCGCCCATGCAATACACTCCGTCGAGGGACGCCCCCGATTCGATCAAGGTTCGAACACCGATGATCGAGTTTACGATATATGCATTGGTGATGATCGAGCCTTCACTGGTCAGCGAGTTGGAAATGTTGCAGAAGTTGATCTTTGTCGCCGGCAGGTGTCGGCGGTGGGTGTAGATTGGCATCTCTTCATCGTAGAAGTTGAACATAGGGTTGATCGAAGCGAGGTCGAGGTTCGTTTCATAGAACGCCTTGACCGTTCCGATATCTTCCCAGAATCCATCAAAGAGATAGGCGGCTGCTCGGCGCTTTTTGATCTCCTGGGGAATAATTTCTTTCCCGAAATCGGTCTTCTTGTTATCCAGGACCTCTTCCATCGTTTTGCTGTTGAAGATGTAGATCCCCATCGAGGCGAGATACTCGTTTTCAGGGGTGACTGAAACTCCGAGCGATTCCTTCATGAACTTCTGGCCCACCTTGTATGAGGTGATGTCCACATCGGGAGCGGGCTTTTCGATGAAGCTGGTAATGATACCCTTGTCATCACAGCCGATGATGCCCAAGCCGGTCGCCTGAGCGCGGCTGATCGGTTTGGCTGCGATGGAAAACTCCGCTTTGGAATCGATGTGCCGGTTCAGCATATCCATCAGATTCATCCGATACAGCTGGTCACCGCTGAGAATCATGAAGTAATCCGCTTCCTGATCACGGAAATGGCGCAAGTTCTTTCGCACCGCGTCAGCGGTTCCTTCATACCAGGTCTCGCTTTTTATCGTTTGCTCCGCGGCGAGAATCTCGACGAAGCCTTTGGAGAATGTATCGAAGATATAGGTGTTCGAAATATGGTTATGGAGCGACGCCGAGTTGAACTGGGTAAGAATATAGATTTTCTTGATCCCGCTGTTGATACAGTTGGAGATGGGAATATCCACGAGGCGATACTTTCCGGCGAACGGAACTGCGGGCTTTGCCCGATCCATTGTCAAGGGATAGAGACGAGTCCCCTTTCCTCCGCCCAGAACGATAGCAATGACATTTGGCTTTCGACGATTCATACGGTAACCCCCCCCTGTGTTTTGCGGTAGAGCTCCTGGTAGGAACGAGCCGAGCGGGTCCACGAACTGTCGTAGGCCATCGCCCGTTTCTGAATCGGCTCAATGACCGACCTTCCTTTTTTCCACCAAGCAAGGGCTCTCCTTACTGCTTCCAATATACCACGACCGCTCATCGAGTCAAAGAGGATTCCGGTTCCTCTTTGAGGATTCTCATCCAAATCGGTGATCGAATCCGCCAATCCTCCGGTTCTCCGGGCTATTGGGAGCGTCCCGTAGCGAAGGCTGTAGAATTGGTTCAGCCCGCATGGCTCATATCGGCTGGGCATGAGAAAGAAGTCGCTTCCGGCTTCGAGTAGGTGAGCGGCTCGATTGGAGAAGAGGATATTCACCGAAAGGTTCTTGAACCGGGACCCCAGCTCGGTGAACTGTTTTTCAATCTCCCAATCGCCCGTACCGAGGACGATGACTTGAATCTTTTCAGTCGTGAGCAGTTCCTCCAACGCGGAAACTTCTCCCTCCAGCAACTCCACAAACCCTTTTTGACTCACCAGACGGCTGATCATCGCGAAAAGAGGAATATCGGCATTGACTTCGAGATTGAACTCTTCTTGAATCTGCCGTTTGAGGCGGGCTTTGTTTGAAAGATCGTCGATGGAGAAAGAGTAATCGAGCAGCCGATCGTTTTCAGGATTCCACTCTTCAATATCTATTCCGTTGATGATTCCCACGAGATCGTCTTTCCGCCTTTGAAGCAATTCCTCCAAGCCGCAGCCATACTCGGGAGTCTGGATCTCCTTGGCATAGGTAGGGCTGACTGTTGAAATGGTATCGGCGAACTCCAATCCGGTTTTCAGCATATTGGCTCGTTTCTCCGAACCGCTGCCGACAAAGAAGAGGGGGTCTACCTCGATATCCGTTTCAATGAGATCGAGACGGCTGACCTCCCCTTGGTAGGCGAGGTTGTGAATCGAGAAGACCGTCTTCGTGTTTTTGAAGAAGCGGGATGAATCCTGCTTCACGAGGTACGGCAGGAAGCCTGCGGGCCAGTCGTGGGCATGGATGATATCCGGCTTCCATCCGAGAATCTTCAAGAGTTTCAAAGATGCCTTTGATTGCAGCGTATATCGAAGATGATTGTTGTCGTAGGAGGATGAGGAGGTCGGGCCATAGATGCCTTTCGACTCGGTGAAAAACGGGTGCCGGACGAAGTAATATTCAACACCCGGTTCTGAAAGCTTTGCGTACGTTACCCGTTCTTCGCTGCCCAACAAGGAAACGGTATGTTCGATATCCGTCGCGACCAACTCATCGGTCATGAATCCATAGTGGGGCAGGACGACGAGGACTTCTTCACCGAGAGACGCCAGAGCTTTCGAAAGCGCACCGACAACATCCGCCAACCCTCCGCTTTTGGAGAAGGGAACCGATTCACTGGAGACCATGCATATCTTCATAGTCCCATTAGAACACCTTAACCGTTCTTGCGTCAAGGAATTTGACTTTTAGGTGTACGCTCGCCCTTCCAATGCATCGATGTAGGAGCTTGCACAGTGCGCGGCGACCGCTCCGTCGCTCGCTGCTGTGATCAGCTGGCGGAAGACGGTGTCTCGAACATCTCCGGCGGCAAAGAGCCCCTCGACGGGTGTTTCCATCCGTTCGTTGGTGATGACCCAGCCATCATCGGTGAGAACATCGAAAGAACCTTTAAGAAGGTTTGTTTCGGGGATGATTCCCACAAAGATGAAGACGGCGTCGAATTCACGCTCATATTCGCGATCCGACTTCAGGTCTTTGAGGATGACCGAGGTAACTTTATTGCCGTCCCCTTTGATTTCTTGAAGGGTGTGCTCCATCAGGAACTCGACGTTCGGGTTGTGTTCAATCTGTTTGACCAGGTTGTCCTGTGCCCGGAATCGGTCTTTGCGGTGGACGATGGTGATATGGTCGGTCAGCTTGGAAAGGTAGATCGCGTCGGTAATGGCGGTATCTCCTCCGCCGACGACGAGAATTCGTTTGTTGCGGAAAAACGGACCGTCACAGGTCCCGCAGTAGGATACGCCTTTACCGGCATATGCTTCTTCACCCTCGATGTTCAGGTGGCGGTGTTTTGCTCCGGTCGCATAGATGAGCGCTTTGGCTTTGTAGGTGGTGCTGCTTGCAGTCTCCACGAAGAAGTGATCACCTTCCTTCCTGATCGCCGCAGCGGTTTCATAGACGGTGTTCGCCCCGAAGGTCGAAGCTTGGTTGTGGAACTTCATCGCGATCTCCGCTCCGCTCAAAGGAACCTCAAGACCGGGGTAGTTTTCAATAAGATCGATATACATCGTCTGTCCACCGGGAGCGATCGATTCCATGACGGTGACCGTTCTGCCTGCCCGAGCGGCATATTGACCGGCGGCCATTCCCGCCACGCCAGAACCGAGGACCAAAATCTCCTGTTCAACCATATTGTTCACCCCTTCAATGCAAGTTCAGCATCGCTTTTACGAATGTATGTCGGCCCCTGGTCCAAAGGATCGGCGCCTTTCTCAAGATAATGCTTTCTTGCCCTGTCGGCTAGTTCCACTCCGAGGTTCTGGAAGGAAGCCTCAAGCACCGTAACGTTCGGATTCTTCAGTCGCTTTGCAAGCAGATTTCCATCGCTGCCAAGCAAGGTAACGGACGGGTAGGATGCTATAAGAGAAGCGATTTCATCAAGGGCCAAGTCGCCCCTTCTGCCGATTTTGATTCCATCCACGAACAGTGCGGTATAGAAGCGCTGTTTTTTTGCATCGATGACCGCAAGGCATGCACCGCCGATGTGCCGGGCGATCCCTTGAAAGAGCTCCAGCGTTGGGACGCTGACAAGCGGTTTGTTCAACCCCAGAGAAAGTCCTTTCATCGTGGAAAGGGCGATTCTCAAGCCGGTAAAGGAGCCGGGACCGCTGCTGGCGCAGAGCAGATCCAATTCGGAAAGTTGAATCGAATGATCGTCGCACATTCGCAAAAGACGATCCAACAGCTGCTCGCTGTGGGTGTTGTTCCAAACTACCGAAGTCGTCTCATACCAGATCAGCCGATCTT
Source organism: Spirochaetales bacterium (assembly GCA_012519115.1). Lineage (GTDB taxonomy): Bacteria > Spirochaetota > Spirochaetia > Sphaerochaetales > Sphaerochaetaceae > Sphaerochaeta. Next base: position 15,420 of record JAAYQW010000024.1, on the reverse strand, counting down.
CTTTGTATTCACCGAGGAAGAGGTGAGCCGTCGATGTAGAGGTGTCGCAACCAAGAATTTTCATAGCGTTGCTCCTTCAATCCGGATCTCGCGCGAGCCATCATCGATGAGGGCGATCGTCACGTAGATCGTCTCTTCGGGAAGGAGATCCTGGATCTTTTCACTCCATTCGATCAGGGTGATTCCTTCGCCATAGAGATATTCCTCTCCTCCGATCAATTCAAACTCCTCCGTGCTGTCGATTCGGTACAGATCCATGTGATAGAGGGGAAGAGTTCCTTCATACTCCCGGATCAGAGTGAATGTGGGGCTGGCGATCGCTTCTTGGATTCCGAGGCTCCGGGCGACACCTTTGGCAAAGACCGTTTTACCTGCTCCGAGCGATCCGCGAAGAGAGACGACCGCTCCTTTCGTGAGAGTTTTTCCAAGAGCGTAACCGAGCCGGATCGTTTCCTTTTCTCCATTCGTGCGAACGATCATATCTCTTTGGCTCCATGTTTCAGTCTGTCGGCGATCTCCTCGTTTTCGACGTACTCTTCAATGATGACGTTTCCCAACGTGTCACCGCTTTGATGGACATAATCTTCCATCAGCTGCTGTATGAGGGGGTCTTCGCCGTCCAAGGCACGGGCTTGTTCAAGAAGGTGGCGCGCTTCTTCCAACTCGCCGCTTCGAAGGTGCAGGTATGCAAGGTTGCTCATGAAGGTGATATTGTGTTCATCGAGATCCAGCGCGGTTCCCAGATAGCTTTTGGCAAGCTCGTCATTGCCCGCTTCCAAAGCGCAAAGAGCCAGTTCATTGTAGATATCACTGCTGTGGCTTTCGAGTTCCAAGGCTTGGATGAGGGCGTTTTGCGCTTCCTCGAAGCGTTCAAGACGCCTGAGCGTCCAACCCTTCAAGAAATAGGCGTTCCAAACCTTCGGATATTGTTCGATATACTGATTCAACAAGAAGAGCGCTTCCTCCTCCTTGTTCATCTGGATTGCATCATATGCTTGCATGAGGCGTTGTTCGCCGGCGAGTTTCGTCTCGATATCCTTCAGAATCTTCATGGTGTGGCGCTTTTCTTTCGATTCCTGAGCAAGATCGACGTATCGGTTCAAATAGTCTCGAGCGATCTCGACATTGCCTTGATAGAGATGAAAAAACCCGATTTCTTTCAAGAGCGCTTCGTCTTCGCCTAAAACCGACAACCCTTCAATAAGGGTGTTCAGCGCTTTTTGTTGGTAGAAGTCGTAGGTTTCACCCTTGCTCGCATCTTTGGTCGCCCGATGTCCATACAGCGTAGCCAGGTTGATATAGGTAACGGATTGAGGACTGAGGTGACAGACAGTGAGAAACAGCTCTTCGGCAAAGGGGAGGTTTCCTTTTTGCTGTTGGGCGATCGCGGCTATCGTCAGTTCCTCTACCGCATCGGGCTGAGCCGCCAATACGAAATTCCGGTAATACCGGGTGTGTGGATTCTCCGTGTCATACGCGATTACTTTAAGCATTCCGCTTATAATCCGTTCGATGCTGATCGATTGTTCATCGATCGTGGTGCTGCCATCGGCCAAGGCAACGGGGAGTTGAATCGCCGGGTCGATCGTAAATGATCCGATTTTCTTGCCCATTGAGGAGGGGAGGGAGATGAAGATTACATGGTTCAGTGCTTCATGCATATTCACGTTGCTCCATAAAAAATCCTGCGGTGCCGCAACCGAAGAACGCTCTTGAACCTGTGGTTCAAGGGGGACACCAGTTGGGCTGAAAATTCTGTTCCATTAAACCCCGAAGGAGTTGGATCAATGCAAAACAGCTATACCGCGTCCCGGTTGTGTTAGTTGAGCCAAGAGACTTTGTCTCCAGGAGAACACCGCAGGAATAATTACAATAATCGTCAGGTGGTTTCCACCTGATGATATGGTACTACACTAACGGGTTTTGGGAAAGAGGGACAAAAAATGGGACCCGGAGGTCCCATCGGCGTTGTTCAGACTGTAGGTTACAGTTCCGGAAGATCATCCAGAAGCGCATCCCAATCAACATCCTCGCTGCTCAGGCCGCCTTCGGCTCCGGTAAAGGTGTCGGCGGCCTCAAGCTCAAGGGAAGTCTCGTCAAAGACTTGGATTTCATCCAAGCCGTCGATCGTATCGAGGGTGGCCATTGCGGTGGCAATGGATTGCTCGACGAGCTTTTCACTGGTGGTATATGCTTCGATATACCCTTCCAATTCCCGGTTGTGGGCAAGAACCAAGTCGAACCGCTCTTGCAGTTCCGCTTTTTCCCGCCGTAACAAGGCGATGAGGCCGGCGGCCTTTTTCGTTCTAAGCTCTAAGAGTCGTACGGTATCTATGACAGACATGCTTCCTCCTGCGCCCTTATTTTGCAAGGGCGACCTTTACTTGGTCAACGAGAGTTTTAAACGCGGCCTTATCCTCGATAGCCATGTTGGATAGAGCTTTGCGGTTAACTTCGATGTTGGCGAGTTTCATCCCGTGCATGAATTGGGAGTAATTCAACCCCTCGGCCTGCACGGCTGCATTTATCCTGACAATCCAGAGACGGCGGAAATCACGCTTTCGGAGCTTTCGACCCACATAGGCGTGTTGTCCGGCTTTCTCTACGCTGTCTTTTGCGACCCTGTAGTTCGTGCTTCGCCGGCCGCGGTGGCCTTTGGCCTGCTTGAGGATCTTTTTACGTCTGTCCTTGTGCTTGGTTCCATCTACTGCTCTTGGCATCTCGATCCTCCTTAGTCATAGGGGAGCATCGACTTGACCCGTCGTGCTTCCACATCGGATAGGACGCCAGTAGAGCGCAGGTGGGCCTTGCGCTTACTGCTCTTCTTGGTCAAGATGTGTCGAAGGCCTTGTTTCTTGTACAGGACTTTTCCTCCAGTTGTCACCTTGAACCGCTTGGCAGCGGACTTTCTTGTTTTCATCTTGGGCATGATAGCACCCTCTTTCTGTGCCGCAGGGAACAAGATACCCCTGAAGCAACGTATTCACTATCCCATGCGGGATACTGGTTACTGTGGTTCTTTTTTCGATCCGGACGTTTTGGCTGGCGAGAGAATCATGCTCATCATCCGCCCTTCCATCATTGCCGGTCGGTCAACGACGTATCCTACACCATTATCGGTGAGCTGGGCAAGTATCCGGTCGAGAACCACTTTGCCCAAATCGGTATGAGCCAGTTCACGGCCTCTGAAGCGGACGCTTACCTTTACTTTATTGCCTTCGGAGAGGAAATCCCCAATGAATTTGCTCTTGGTGTTCAAGTCATGTTGCTCGATCTTCGGTTGCATCCGAATTTCTTTCATCTTGGTGATCACCTGATTGCGCTTTTGATCCCGTAATCGTTTTTCCTGCTCGTAGCGGAACTTACCATAATCGAGAATTTTGCATACCGGAGGGTTGGCGTTGGGGGAAACCTCAACTAAATCGAGCCCTGCTTGTTCGGCGAGCTCGATCGCATCAAAACTGCTCATAATGCCTTTTTGATTGCCATTCTCATCGATGACAAGTACTTCTCTGGCACGAATCTGCCTGTTGACCCTCAAATCTCTTGTAGCCAAATGTTCTCCTTGTGATTTAGGCGTTAAAAACCACTCTGCAGCAATATACTTCTGCGCCCTCATAGGCGACCGAAATTACTATACCATAGCCTCTTACGGTGTGTCAAAGCTGGAATATGGAAAAAGAAGATGGCCGCCCGAAGGCAGCCATCGATCATTGCGCTATGCTTGGTTGGCGGAGCCAAGAACGTTGGTGTTCTTGTGCATATACATTTTCTTTAGCTCCTCGCGGGCCGGTCCGAGATATTTGCGCGGATCGAATTCGGCCGGTTTGTTGTGAAGCACTTCACGAACCATCGCCGTCATCGCCAAGCGGCCATCGCTGTCGATGTTGATCTTGCAGACCGAGCTCTTGGCTGCTCTGCGGAGCTGTTCTTCGGGGATTCCGACGGAGTCTTTCAGTTTACCGCCATATTTGTTGATTTTCTTCACGTACTCCTGTGGAACGGAGGAAGAGCCGTGCAGAACAATCGGGAACCCGGGAAGCCGTCTTTCAATCTCTTCAAGGATATCGAAGCGGAGCGGGGGAGGTATGAGAATTCCCTCTTCGTTGACGGTACAGTGAGCAGGATCGAATTTGTTCGCTCCATGGCTCGTTCCGATGGAGATTGCCAGTGAATCGACACCGGTTCGGGAAACGAAATCGACGACTTCTTCCGGTTTGGTGTAGTTGGATTTCTCGTGAGAAACCTCATCTTCGATTCCGGCAAGAACGCCGAGTTCGCCTTCGACGGTTACGTCGAACTTATGGGCGTAGTCGACGACCTTCTTCGTCAGAGCGACGTTCTCTTCGTAGGGCAGGTGGGAACCGTCGATCATGACGGAGGAAAATCCGTTGTCGATGCAATCTTTACAGGTTTCAAAACTATCGCCGTGGTCCAAGTGCAAAACGATTGGGATATCACAACCGAGTTCTCGTGCATACTCTCCGGCACCGCGGGCCATGTTGCGCAACAAGTTGATGTTTGCATAGTCACGAGCGCCTTTGGAAACTTGCAGAATGACGGGACTCTTCGTTGCTACACATGCTTGGATGATCGCTTGCAGTTGTTCCAAGTTGTTGAAGTTATATGCGGGAACGGCGTACCCGCCTTTAATCGCCTTGGCGAACATTTTCTTGGAATTCACTAATCCGAGGTCCTTGTAGGATATCATAAAATCACTCCTTATCCGATCTGATTCAGTCAACGATTATCGTATCGAATCGCTTAAAAACGGTCAACCTTGGCCTCGTCGACGAACCGTTGGAAATTAGAGGATACAAGCCGGATGAGGGTTTCAATCGGAAGTTCCAACTTGTTTGCGACAAAGCGATAGAGATGCTCGATATAGAGGGGGATATTCTTCTTCCCCCGCTTGGGAATCGGGGCGAGGTACGGGCTGTCGGTTTCCAGAAGAAGGCGTTCCTTCGGCATTCGCTTCATAAGGGCGATGAGCGGCTGGCTGCCTTTGTAGGTGAGACTTCCGGCGAAGGAGAGGTAAAACCCCTTTTCCAGGGCCAACAAGGCGAGCTCTTCCGATCCGCTGAAACAGTGAAAGATTCCCCCTCGAGGAAAGGAATGTTGACTTAGCAATCCGATGAACTGTTCATCCGCTTCGCGGTTATGGATGATGATCGGTTTCCCCAGATCGGCTTGGGCGAGGAAGATCGCCTCCTGGCGTTCCCTGGTCCCATACTTCCAGTAATTGTCGAGCCCGATTTCTCCTACCGCAAGCACGGGATGCCGGGAAAGATCGGAATACAGAAGGTGAAGAGCCTCTTTGATCTTCCAGTCTTCCCAAGCTGCCGCCCACGGTCCGAGACCGGCGGCGAAATATATATCAGAATATGTTCCGACCAGTTCAATGCGTTCTTTCAGATCATTTCCGCCGAGACCGATATCGATTCCCCGATACCCAAGCTCGTTCATCGTGGCAAGCAACGGGGAAGGTTCGATCCCTTTTTCTCGGATCGCCAAGAGATGGAAGTGAGAGTCGACAAGACCGTACAGCGGGGTTTCCATGCTTGTGTAGTACCAACTAGCCCTCTTTTATGCAAGGTCAGCGGAGGAAGAATCCGCCCATCGTCCGAAATACGACTCCATTTTGAAGCGCTTTTTGCACGTTCTTCTGCAGACTCGTCGTCGCATCAGCGGACAGAACCGATGCTTCGTCATTACAGAAGAAGACCCGCTCGAAGAGCTGGGGATATTCGAAGAAGACGGGCAGCTTCGAAAAGCGCCGGTTGAATGACCTGATGTTGCTCCCGGCATCCACTACCTTCTCAAGGGCGGGATCCAGCAGCCAGGAGGTACAGACGTATGCCCGTTCCTTTCCGAAAAACGCCTCGGCCTTCCCGAGCGCTTCTTCCACCAATCGAGGTTCAAGCGGCCCTGAGGCGGGAATATGGATAAAGAGGATCCGGGATTGCTCATCCAGAACCTTGGTCAACGGGGAAGCGTCGATCCATTCTTCACCGATCGATCCGCTGACAAGATCGATCGATTCTCGACCCATGGTGGTTCGAATGATCCGATTCTCATCCTTGGTGGGGTAGCCATCCCGGTCGAGGGCTAAGCCGCCATTGCTCAACGCGATGAAATCAAGCCCAAAGTCCTGATACACGACAGCAGGGTAGGGAAAGAGGCGTTCTTCGAATTGAAGGCGTCCGAACTGAACGATGCGGGCGGTAAGCAGCCGGTTGACCCAGAACACGCGCGAAAGGCCGCGTTCCCCGTTGTTCGAGTCGGCATGGTGAGCGATCCAGAGATTGATGTCGTTCAACGTCGTCAGGCGTGTTTCATCGTCAAGACCAAGCGTATGAAATACCGTACCGATCGTTTCCCACACTCGGACGATCGCGACAAGAGGATAGAGCACCCCGAACTCGGTGAGCCCCTGATTGAGCAGCAGCCCTACCCGGTTCTGGTCACGTTCGATGATCGCGCTCTTCAATTCATCGATCAGCAATCGATGCTGAGGATCGTCTCCAATCCGATTGGACAGATGCTTCACCATCCGTTGAAGATCCGAAGACAGATTCAAATCAATAAACGCTTGTTCCATACCCTGAGCATCTGTGATGGAAGAGCCTTCGTCAAGGGCAAGGGAAACCTTAGAGCAGAAAGAAAGTACAGAAGTATTTGAGATTCGCTGGTTGTAATCTGTTCAGGCTTGTGGAGACAATGCCCCTCCGGCGATCGCCCAGAGGTAGAGCGACGCGACTGAACCATAGGGAGTATATCGAGCTCGAATCACATCAAATTCCTCCTTGGAAATCTTCTCCAAGCCATAGAGGATGTTCATTCCCCGAAGGATTCCCAAGTCTCCGTAGCTGACGACGTCCGGTCGCTGCAGACAAAAAATGAGCATCATCTCGGCAGTCCAGACGCCGACTCCTTTGAGAGAGACAAGCTCTTTGATTGTTTCGCTGTCGCTCATCGATTCAAACAACTCGGGTTTCAGTTCACCCGATGTCATTTTGTCTGCAATTCCTTGAATGTATTCCGCCTTTCGAAAGCTGATTCCTATGCTTTGAAGCTCTTCAAGAGAATGACTGACGATCGTTTCGGGTGTAACCAGACCCACCAAGCCGTTCAATCGCTCAAAGATCGTGTTTTGCGCTTTGGTGGAAATCTGCTGGCCGATGATTGAACGGGTGATTGCGGTGAAGAAATCCGATTCAACAGTCCGATGGATCATTCCGATGCGATCGATCGCCCGACCAAGGCGGGGATCGTTTCTTTTCAGATGGTCAAGCTCGGTTCGTCCATAAGTGAAATAGGTTCTCATTGCCTGAGTATAGCCGATAGTGCAGAGAGTTTGATACACTTCATGAGGAGAAGACAAAGATGATCATTGATAATCAACCGTTTTTGTGGAGCAATGAACCGAAACATACGTTTCAGAATGGTTCGCTTACGATGATAACATCCGGTTCGACGGATTTTTGGCAGCGGACCCACTATGGCTTCCGAGCGGACAACGCCCATGCGCTTCTTACCCGGATAGGGGATGAATTCACGTTCACCGCCCGCTACGTCTTCGAAGCCAAGAGCCGGTACGATCAAGGGGGCTCTATATTCGAATCGATGAAGAGAACTGGATCAAGATCGGCATCGAAGCGGAGAATGACGAGATCGGCCGCCTGGGCTCGGTGTGCACGAACCTCGGCTACAGCGACTGGGCGACGATCGACATCCCCGCATCGATCAATTCAATGTACTATCGAGTCTCCAGCAAAGGGGATGATCTGCTTGTCGAATGCTCCTACGATGGAAATGACTGGACTCAGATGCGGATCTGCCACATGCATGCCCATGAGGATCATTACCTCGTCGGCTTATACGCCTGTTCCCCAAAAGAAGAAGCCGGAGGAGCCGTCTACACGTTCGATCGGATCTCCATAGAGAAGAGCATTTGGAAGAATGAATAAGAGTGACTGCCATTGATTCAGACAAAACAGAAAGTACCGTTTCCACGATTGGCGAAAACGATTATAAGGGGATAACCAATGAAAAAGTATTCACCTCCAAAGTTTAAAGGAAAAGCATTCAACTGCCCTCACTGTGAAGCATATTCACATATGCGTTGGGAGCAGTTGGTCGCAAATCGGTATCTCATTCCAGTATGGCAAGCTACTTGTAGTTGTTGTGAGGAAAGTTCCTATTGGCTTCAGACTACTGAAGGAGAAAATGAGGAAATGATTTCACCAAGATTGTCAACGGCACCACTACCAAACCCAGACATGCCAGAAGTGATACAAAATGACTTCAATGAAGCCAGATTTGTTGTAGATGTTTCTCCAAGAGCCGCGGCAGCTTTATTACGTCTTGCTATTCAGAAACTCTGTATAGAATTGGGTGGAGATGGTAAAAATATTAATGAAGATATTAAATCCCTTGTTAATAATGGATTGCCAACAAAGATTCAGTCCGCATTAGATTCTGTTCGTGTGATTGGTAATGAAGCTGTTCACCTAGGAGAGCTACAACCTGATGATATCGAAGAAGTAGCATATTCATTGTTTAATTTGGTTAATCTTATAGTTGAATATCAGATTACTCAACCAAAGGAAGTTAATGCTGTATTTCAAGCACTTCCTGAGAAGAAAAGAAAGGCGATAAAAGATCGTGATAAAAGTAAAAACGATTAGTTTATTTCCTTTTTAACTTGGGAATTATTTTTTCAGCTAATCTTCTTTACGCTATAAAGCTTTGCCGAAAACGAGACTTGAACTCGTACGACCCTGAGGTCAAGGGATTTTAAGTCCCTTGTGTCTACCTGTTCCACCATTTCGGCATTACAAGCACGATGATAGCGTTAATCGATCTTTTCGGGAAGTACCGCCGCATCGGTCTTTACCGGTATCAATCGCTTGATGAATGCCGTCGCTCCCGTAAGGTTTTTCTGGAACTCCTCTTCACTCTCTTTCAGCGCTGCCTGCCACGCCGGACCGAAGCCGGGGCTGTTGATCGTCAACCGATCGACAGCGAGCTGATAGACCTGTAGGCGATTGACCTCTTTGCGCCCGGGTCTTTGACTCATCGTGTTGAGGGTGATCCGAAGATTTTCATTCTGTTTCTTCAATTCGGCGTTTTCTTCCTTAAGTGTTTTCAAGCCTTCACTTTCAATATCCATCCGGTCGCTGAGCATATTCTTCAGTCGGGCGATCTCTTTTTCATGAGCCCGTTGATCATTTATGCGCTTGACTACAAGATAGATGAATACCGCTAAGGCGATGACGAGACCGATGGCAAATCCAATCAAATATTCTTTCATACCGAATCCCTCTCTCGTGGTAGAAACAGGGTACTTCATCAGAAACGATTTGACAAGTTGGCGAGAACTATTCAATGTTGCAATTTGTTGCATTTTGCGTTGACTTCTCAGCAAACTCCTATAAAATGATAGATGGCTACAGCCCAAAAGGAGTGAGTATGTCGGACATCATGCGACCCGTTCCATTTGTCGAACTGTTAAACAGGATCGTCAATGAGTATCGCAATCACGGTACCATCTTCAGCATCGGTGAAGATCTCTTCTATCATGACAAGGGAGAGAATGAACTCAGCATCTTTGGCCAAACGTGCAGTACCGCTCTTGGACCCGCTGCAGGCCCCCACACCCAATTGGCGCAGAACATCGTTGCAAGCTATCTGGTCGGCGGCCGTTTCATCGAACTGAAGACCGTCCAGATTCTGGACACCCTCGAGGTGGACAAGCCCTGTATCGACGCCCGGGATGAAGGCTACAACGTTGAATGGTCGACCGAATTCACTTTGCCCAAAGCTGCGGATGAATATATCAAAGCGTGGTATATTCTCCACGTGCTCGATGCGGCAATCAACAATCGTGAATTCGGTAAACCTTCCTTCATCTTCAACATGTCCGTCGGATACAACCTGGAAGGGATCAAGACTCCCCGCATGCAGGCATTCATCGATACGATGATCGATGCCGACAAGGATGAACGCTTTGCCCAGTATCGAAACGAGCTTGAAACCCTGCTCAAGGAGAGACTCTTCGAAGGCACCCCTTGGGAAGGCAAAGAAGAAAAGCTGCTTCGGACGATAGACAATGTCAGCCCCAACATTACCCCGTCCGTCACGCTTTCGACGATGCACGGATGTCCTCCGGCGGAGATCGAAGCGATCTGTTCCTATATGCTGAAGGAGAAACACCTCAACACCTATGTGAAGCTCAACCCGACCCTGCTGGGGTTTGAGAACGTCCGAAGAATCCTGGACAATCTTGGATATGACTACATCACCTTGAAGCGGGAAAGCTTCGACAACGACCTCCAATACCCCGATGCGATCAAGATGCTTCATCGACTCGTGGATCTGGCGAAAGAAAAAGGCCTCGGCTTCGGAGTGAAGCTCACCAACACCCTCGGTTCGGTAAACGACCAGGAACACCTTCCCGGAGAAGAGATGTATATGTCCGGTCGAGCCCTTCTTCCCCTGTCCACCAACGTCGGTCTGCTCCTTTCCAAGGAGTTTGACGGCAAGCTTCCGATCTCCTACAGCGGAGGAGCTACCGCCGTAAACGTCAAGGCGCTCTTTGAATGCGGAATTCATCCGATCACCCTTGCCACCGATCTTCTCAAGCCGGGCGGATACACCCGCCTGAAGCAGATGGCCGGCATTCTGGAGTCCAGTGATGGGTGGAAGCGGAAAACCATTGACGTTCCTGCGTTGGAAAAGCTTGTCGGAGAAATCCAAGATGGATTCTACACGGCAACTACGAAGGAGTTCAGGGGAACCGATTCGATCAAAATCGGTGAAAAGCTTCCCTTGGTCGACTGCTATGTAGCTCCCTGTGTAAGCGCTTGTGCGATTCACCAGGATATTCCGGAGTATCTCCAGCTTGTCGGCGACGGCCGCTACGGCGAAGCGCTCTCGGTGATTTACGAGAAGAACGCTCTTCCGGCAATCACCAGCCACATCTGTGATCATCAGTGCCAGCTTCACTGCACCCGCATGGACTATGAGGGAGCGGTGAAGATCCGCGATATGAAGCGGATCGCCGTCGAACGAGGCTTTGCCGACTACCTGCAGCTCTGGGAGGGAGCGACGGAAAAGACCGAATACCGCGCCGCGGTGATCGGAGCGGGCCCCGGAGGCTTGTCCGCCGCGTACTTCCTCGCCCGAGCGGGATTTGATACCACGGTCTATGAACGGGAAGAATCCGCCGGCGGAGTGGTGCGGCACGTGATTCCCGGCTTCCGCCTGCCCGTTGAAGCGATTGAGAGTGATGTCGAGTTCATCAAGGCTCACGGAGTGGAGTTCCACTTCGGGGCGGATACCAAAAAACTCACCGTCGAAACCCTGAAAAAGCAGGGTTACACCCATATCTTCTACGCGATCGGAAGTGAGATCGACAACGAACTGGCCTTGGTCGGTGACCGGACCCGGGTGATCACCTCGTTGCATTTCCTCGGTCAATTCAGAAAAGATTCCTCCAAATGCACACTCGGCAAGCATGTCGTGATCGTCGGCGGAGGAAACACCGCGATGGACAGCGCCCGCGCAGCGCTCAGAGTTCCCGGTGTCGAGCATGTTTCGGTCATCTACCGCCGAACCCGGGCGGAGATGCCAGCCGATCATGAGGAGTTCGAGAACGCCCGGGCGGAAGGAGCCGAGTTCATCTATCTGGCGAATCCGGAAGGGTTTGAAGGGAATATGCTGACCGTTCGCAAGATGATCCTCGGTGAGAAAGACGCCAGCGGCCGGCGACGACCGATTCCGTCCGATGAAACGTTCACGTTGAGAGCCGACACGATGATTACCGCGATCGGCGAAAAAGTGGACGGAGAAATCTTCTCCTGGTATGGCGTTCCGCTCAATGAAAAGGGGTGGGCGATCACCGATGAGAAGAGCAAGGCCTCGAAGATCGACGGAGTCTACGTGATTGGTGACGCCCAAAGCGGACCGTCGACGGTTGTCCGCTGCATCGCCAGCGCACGAGACGCCGTCGAAGATGCGATCGATCGGATCCTCGAAGCGGAAGGGGTCGAAATCGATGAGGATGAAGATCATCTCCACGATGAAGACCAACAGCCCATCGAAGAGCTGGAAGCGGAGGAGAACGAGTATTTCAAGGAACTGGAATCGAAGAAATCCCGAATCCTTTTCTCGAAACTCTTCGGAGAGCAGGGGTTTGCCCGACGCGAAGCGGACCGATGCATGGAATGCTCCTACGTCTGCAACAAATGCGTCGATGTCTGCCCCAACCGGGCGAACGTTCCGATCGACCTTCGGAATACCGGCTTGTTTGATAATCCTTTCCAGATTCTTCACCTCGATGCATTCTGCAACGAGTGCGGAAACTGCGAGACGTTCTGCCCGTATGACGGCGGACCCTATAAGAACAAGTTCACCCTCTTCAGTCGCCGCGACGACTTCGAGAACTCCGCCAACAGCGGCTTCCTCGTTGAAGACGGTGAAATTCTCATCCGTGTCGACGGCAAGCTCTATCCGTGTGAAATGGATAAGGACGGAGTGCTTTTCGGCGAAGAGGAAGGCCTCAGTGATGAAGTCGCCGCGATCGTTGAGGAGGTATTTGCCTCCTACAGCTACCTCCTGGGAGAGGTTGAGGAGTAAGAAATGGCTGATGTGGTAATCAAAAATACCCGAATCATGCAGACCGAACCGCCATTCCAGATTCTGGAAGGAGCGGATGTCGTCATTGACGGAAACACCATCACCAAGGTCGGAAAGGATGCCGCCAAAGGGGTTGTCGCCAAGAAGGTGATCGACGGAACCGACAAGACGGTGATGCCGGGCAACGTCTGCTCGCACCACCACTACTACAGCGGACTATCGCGCGGGATGCTGATTCAAGCCGGACCTCAGCGGGACTTCATCCAGGTTCTCAAAGAGTGGTGGTGGCGCTTGGACCGCGGCTTGGATGAGGAAGCGTGCTACTACAGCTCCCTGATCTGCTCGCTCGATGCGGTCATGGCGGGTACGACCACCGCGATCGACCACCACGCCAGTCCCTCCTACATCGCAGGTTCCTTGGACACGATCGCCAAGGGGATGGAAGAGGTCGGCATCCGCGGCTCCACCTGCTATGAGATCACTGACCGCAACAGAGGTATGGCGGAGGTTGAAGAGGGGGTGGAGGAAAGCCGCCGCTTCATCGAGCGTTCAAAGAAGAGCAGCCTCGTCAAAGCGATGATCGGGGGACACGCCCCCTTCACGATTCCCAACGAGGGATTGAAACTGATGGGCGATCTTGTCGACAAGACGAAGGTGGGAATCCATCTTCACGTCGCCGAGGATCGGTACGATGCCGCCTACAGCCACCACCGGTACGGGATGGACATCGTCGACCGGCTCGACGAGTATGGGCTTCTGACGGACAACGCCCTCTTGGTTCATGGGCTCTATCTCAATGAGGATGAGATCCGGAAGATCAATGATAGAGGGGTGTTCTTCGCACACAACCCGCGTTCGAACATGAACAACCACGTCGGCTATTGTTCCCATATCCGGGATGTACGGAACCTCGTGATCGGAACGGACGGTTGCGGCGGGAATATGTTTGAAGAACTGAAAATCGGATTCTTCAAGCACAAGGACGAAGGCCTCTCCTGGTGGCCGCCGCAGTACGTCGAAGCGCTGAACCGCGGGTATCGCTTGGTGGAAAAATACTTCGACGGCTCATTCGGTCGCGTCGAAGCGGGGATGGTCGCCGATCTGGTCATCACCGATTACCACAATCCGACTCCGCTTGTCAAAGAGAACGCTGCAAGTCACTTCATCTGGGGGATGAGCAGCAACTGCGTCGAGAGCGTAATTGTCGATGGAAAGGTCGTGATGGAGAATCGTACATTCGCTCATCTCGACGTGGATGAAATCTACCGCGAAGCGGCGAAAGTCGCCAAACGGGTATGGAAAGAAGTAGACACTATCGCCCCGTAACAAGGCGAAGAATATATACCAAAGGTAGGTACAACGATGAACATGCATGAAAAGATCAAAGCTCGAGCGAAAGAACTCCGCTCCTACACCGCAGAGAACCTCTCGAAGATGGTGAAGACGAAGAGCTACAGCTCCCAAGAAGAGGATGTGGCCAGACTGATTGTGACGTTGCTGGAGGAAGCCGGCTTTGATGAGGTATACATCGATGGCCTGGGCTCGGTAATCGGCCGAGTTGGAAACGGGCCTAAGAAGCTGGCCTTTGACGCTCATATCGACACCGTTGAAGTGGGAAACCCCGATTTGTGGAATTTCGATCCGTTCAGCGGCGAGATCAAGGATGGAATCGTCTATGGTCGCGGAGCATCCGACCAGAAGGGCGGAGCGGCTTCAATGATCACCGCAGGCCGGATTCTCAAAGAGCTGGGCTACGGCGGGGAGTATACCGTGTACTTCACCTTCACGGTAATGGAAGAAGACTGTGACGGAATGTGCTGGAAGTACCTGATCGAAGAGGAAGGCTTGAAACCCGACCTAGTCGTTTCAACCGAACCGACGAGCTGCCGCCTCTATCGCGGACATCGCGGAAGGATGGAGATCCGAGTCATCTTAAGCGGAATTTCCTGTCACGGATCCGCTCCGGAGCGCGGAGTGAGCGCCGCCTATAAAGCAGCCCGCGCCGCCCTTGCGATCGAGCAGCTGAACAAGGACCTTCAGCCGGACGAGGACCGCTTCCTCGGGAAGGGAACGATCACCGTCAGCGTGATGGATGTCAAAGGACCTTCCCAGTGTGCCGTCGCCGACTACGCGATGCTCTATCTGGACCGCCGCTTGACGTGGGGCGAAGATGCCGATCTGGCGATCGCTCAGGTAAGGGAGTATATCTCCAAGGCCACCGGCGATGCTCCCGATTCCTTCGTTGTCGAGATGCCCAACTATGAGAAGATCGGCTGGACGAAGAAGGAGTACTCGCAGGAACTCTATTTTCCGACATGGAAGCTTGACGAAGACCACTTCCTCGTTCAAAGCGGAATCGATGCGTACAAGACGCTCTTCGGGAAAAAACCGGTTGTAGACAAGTGGACGTTCTCTACGAACCTGGTCGCGACCACCGGCCGGCACAAGATTCCGGCGATCGGTTTCGGCCCCGGCGATGAGAATCAGGCTCACGCACCGAATGAGATCAATAGAGTGGATGACCTTGAGATCTGTGCGGCGTTCTACGCGATGCTGCCATACTCTCTTGAGGCGCGAGGAAAATAACTTCCTCATTTTTTGGCAATTGGCAACCACAGGGTTTCGGCCTTGTGGTTGCATTATGAGAAGACCCCATTATCGATGTGTTTAGATAATGGAATCCATGAGGAGCCGCATTGTGCGGGAGTGGAAACCAAGGTGCTGAAGGACTCCTCCCTCTATTACCTTCCTTGCGCAGCAGCGCATGCCGCTACGACC
>JAAYQW010000023.1 GCA_012519115.1 Spirochaetales bacterium | reverse complement strand
TCAACCTAAGCGAGAACGTGGTGTTTCAACTTGCGCTCTCCGTCCCGTTCATGGAGTTTTTGGAGAAAAACCATTCTTCGGTGAATCTGCTCATGACCGATCTCTGTCGAAATGAAAAGCTTGAGTTTCTCTCGCACACGTTTTCTCAAAGCATCCCCTCGCTCCTGGCCCCGAAGGATCGGGCGTATCAGATCGAGCAGACGACGACGTATATGCGCAAGCGCTATCAGACACGTTCGCGCACGCTCTTCTGCACCAACCAGATCTTCAGCCCTCCATATATAGGATCGATGAATCTCTGTTTTCTCGATACCTTGATGGTCTCCGCCTACGATCCGTGCACCGGCAGAACCCATTTCAAGGAACCGGTCGTCATGCAGGAGCTGGGAAAGCGAGGAATCATCCTGCCGATCGATGATGAGATCAGTCGGGCCGTTGAAGCGTACTCCAATAAGGAGATGCCGTTTTCCAAACTGTATTCGACGATCAAGAGGGTGGTTGAAAGCGATCGAGAGTTTGTATTGGCGCTGTTGAATTTAGATCAACTTGCCACGGGAGGAATCACTGCCGAGGAGACGAGCGAACTCTTTTCCGCTCTTGTTCAAAAGGGGAGCTCTTCCACCGAAGTGGTAGAAGGGCAGGAGTTGCCGCTGAAGCGCGGGTACCTTCCGATGGGTTGGTACGGACACGATGTAAAACGGAAGGGGCTTTGTTGTTTCAACGAACTCCTCGTACAGGATGAAACGCTGCATTATCTTCAAGGCCGCTATATGACGACCAGCGAGCATGCCCGTTCCTACAAAAAGGATCGTGATGTGAAGAGGCGGCTGGAACATTTGATCACTCGAGCCTCGGTGGGAAGCATCTACATCGGCGATGCGTATGATACGTTTCTGCACAGTCAGGTAAGAAAGCTCTATTGGCGTTCCATCCACGAGATTGATTCGATTCTCGCCTCATTGAAAGATTTCTCCTATCCGAAAGCCAGCGACTACGATCATGACGGGCTGGATGAACACCTGGTGATCAGCAAGTTTCTCTCCTGTGTGATTGATTCAAAGGGCGGGGCGCTCAGCGAGTTGACGTATCTTCCGTCATTGCACAACTATGGGGATTCGTTCAACCCGCTGCCGATCTATGGAACGATGGATCATCTCCTCCATCCTCCGAAACCCGGAGTAAAACAACGGATCTTCACCGATCTCTTCTTCGATGACGAGTATGTGATCGACGAGTATGACAAGCGTGACGAACAGAACGTGATGAACCTCGAGGAGCGGGTGTATGATCTGGAAGTCCTCGACCGCCGATCCACTGAATATGTGCTCCAAACCGTCTGTGATCAGGGCCCTTTCGAGGGTGGTGAGCTGAAGGTCGCAAAACACTATAAGATTCGACAAAATACCGTTCTACTGGATGTCATCCTTACCAACACCGGTGATGAAGAGTTGCTCTTTCAGTATGGGACCGAGCTTGTGCTGGCTCTTTCGCCGCCGAAAGAAACCGTGTCCATCATCCTCATGGACAATAGAAAGTCCGTCTCGATCGAAGAGCAGGAGTGTTCCTTGGCTCAGGTGAAATCGTTGAAGATCTATGATGAACCGAACCATACGCAACTGACGCTGGTAAGCGATACCCGCTTTTCCTTGGTGAAGGAAGATTGTACGATCGCTGATACTCGTTTAGTGCACCGTCATTATCAGCATACCACGCTGCTTTGCGCCTACAAGATCGCCCTCGCTCCATCCCAGGAGCGAAAGATCACGCTGGGTCTGCGCATTGAACGTAAATAGATGAAAAGAGGTCAAACTATGTTTTTTCAAAATAAAGCGCTCCTGGAAGAAGTAAAAGAAGAAGCCTACACCGTCTGGAGGCGGCTTTGAAAACTCTTCAATACGGAAAGAGATTCAAACCTTGGAGAAACGGACCCTCCAACCGACGTTCTGGGATGATCGGAAGCGGGCAGAAGAGACGTACAGCCAGCTCAACACCCTCAAAGACTCCTATGAGCCTTGGAAGGAGCTGATTGAAGAGATCGATGACCTTGTCGAGCTGGTTGAGCTCTATGCGGACGAGCCGGATAATCCCGAAGAACAGGATCAGGTTGACGATCACATCGCCAAAGTGGCAAAAAAACATGAAAAGCTGAAGCTCAAAACCCTTCTGGACGGCGAGTTTGACAAGAACGATACCTTCTTGACGATCCACGCCGGAGCCGGCGGGAACGAGGCGAGTGACTGGGCCCAGATGCTGATGCGGATGTACTTGCGCTACTGCGAATTGATGGATTTCAAGACCCAAATCCTCGATCTCCAGGAGGATGAGGGGGGAGTCAAAAGCGCTTCAATCAGAATCTCCGGACCGTACAGCTTCGGGTACTTGAAAGGGGAGGCGGGAGTTCACCGCCTGGTTCGAATCAGTCCCTTCGATTCCCAAAAGCGAAGACACACCTCCTTTACCAGCGTGTATGCGTCGCCGGTGATCGATGATGAGATCGAGATCGATCTGAAGCCGGAAGACTATCGCCTTGATACGTACCGGGCCGGCGGAGCCGGAGGCCAGCACGTCAATAAGACCGACAGTGCGGTCCGGATCACCCACTTTGAATCGGGAATCGTCGTTCAATGCCAGAATGAGCGTTCCCAGATCATGAACAAAGAAGTTGCCTTTAAGATGCTTCGCAGCCGCTTGTATGAATACTACCGTGCAAAGCAGGATGAAGAACGGGCGAAAAATGCGATCGAGAAGAAAGACATCGCCTGGGGGAGTCAGATCCGCTCCTACGTATTTCAGCCGTATACGATGGTGAAAGATCATCGGACCAATGAAAGTGTCGGTAATATTCAGGCGGTGATGGATGGACAGATCCATCCATTCATCGAAGCGTACCTGCAGTGGCAACACTCGGAGTAAGCGATGAAAACCAAGGGTTCTGCAATCCTTCTCATCCTCCTGATCGCAGGAGGAGGGTTGTTGTTCGCCCAGGACCCTACGATTCTCATCGTCGCCAAAAGTGAAGCTGCCGAACCTGTCGTGCTCGAACTTCAATCGCTCCTCACTGAGAGCGTGCCCGAGATCGTCATGACCGATCATCGCAAAGCGATCGTCGAGGAGTATGACCGGGCAAACGCAGATCGGGCATATCTGCTTGACCAAGCCCGGGCATATGCAAGAAAGCAGCCAGTGCAACCAAGAGGAGAAGTGGTTCCGTATACCGAGTCACTCCTTGTGAGCACCTATGTAAGCAAACCGTACAATCCCGATCTTCTTTCGTTGTTTGAACGGGAAGAAGCTCTTAACTGGTATTTGAACAGGGAACAGGCAATCGGGGTGTTCCTTGTCGATGTGACGGCGTTTGATCAAGCACGGCGAGTCCGGCTTTCGTATGGAGAAGGGTCCCGCTATGAAGCCCGACCGATATATGACCGATTGCTGATCGCCATGGAAGACCGTACCTTGATCGAGGAGCTGTTGGCGCAAGCCGTATATATTCTCACCGATGGGACGAAAGCGCTTTTGAAGATCGAAGGATCGAAGGAAATCAATGTCGTCGATGAAGCTGTCGGAAGAATCGAATCGCTGGATCTGTACCTCATTCCGGCGGAAACATCGGCTGTTACCGTTGGACGAAGCGGCTATGAACCTCGGAAGGTCGCCGTCATATGGGAAGAGGGGAGGGTTGCCACGGTAACTCCGAACCTTCAGCGAATCGTCAACGAGCCGATCACCTTGCTTTCGGACGTGGGAACGGTACAGTATGCTTCAGAGGACGAAGCGGGAGAATCCGGCATGATAACCCTCGAATCGCCCTCCTATCCGATCGCGCTTTCAATAGAGAAAGAGGGATTTGTGAAGAGAATGATTCATATTCCACAAGCAACGGGGACGATCATCCGATTCGGAGTACGAAAAACTTCGGTGAATGTGCTGGATGAACAAAAGAGATTATATCGCCGAGCGCTGGGAACCATCTTGAGTTTCGGTTCATATGTTGCTACACGAGCGTTGGCGACCGCATATGACCCCCGGCATGAGAACCCTCTGTGGTCATTGGCTCTTGGTTCGACCCGCATGCTGAGCATCGTGTCAAGCGTGGCAATGATCGCCGAGCTCTCCTCATACGCTTCGGCGGTTGGTATGATGCAGGAATAAGGAAGATGAAGATGGCAAAAGGATTCGGTGCTCGACTGAAGAGCTTGTTTGGAATAAAGAAATTCGATGAATCATACTTCGAAGAGTTGGAAGAACTCCTCATCGAAGGGGATCTGGGTTCAAAGCTTACGATGCAGATTAGCGATGAAGTGCGGGAGTTGGTCAAGAAGAAGAGAGACCTTGCGACCAAGGACCTGCAGCTGCTGGTGAAAGAACAGCTCAGGCCGATGGTCCATACATTTCATCCCGAGATTGATCCGGACACCCTCAATGTGTTTCTGATCCTTGGCGTGAACGGGGTGGGCAAGACGACGACGATCGCCAAGATCGCCCAGCTGTACAAGACCCAGGGCTATTCCGTTACGTTGGCGGCCGCGGATACGTTCCGAGCCGCCGCGATCGACCAGTTGGAAGTTCATGCCAATAGGGTGGGGGTTAGAATCGTAAAGCAGAAGAGCGGCAGCGACCCCGGCGCGGTCGTCTTTGATGCGATCACCAGCGCTCAAGCCCGGGATGATCAGGTGCTCCTGATCGATACCGCGGGACGGATGCACAACAAGGAGCACCTGGTACGGGAGCTCGTGAAAATCGATAAGATCGTCCAGACGAAGGGAATCGGTCCCGTTCATTACAAGAAATTTCTCGTCATCGATTCAACCACCGGCCAAAACGGTCTCAGCCAGGCGACGATCTTTCATCAGGCGGTCAAGCTGGATGCGTTGATTCTCTCCAAATACGATTCCTTGGCCAAAGGCGGAGCGCTTATTCAAATCGGAGATTCGCTGGGTCTTCCAATCTCGTTTGTCGGAGTCGGAGAGAAGTACGGAGACCTGGAATTGTTCGAGGCGGAATCGTTTCTTGATTCCTTGGTGGGGCTTGCATGAAACAGGCATTGGTCATTGGTGTTTTGCTCATGATGCTTAACCCGCTGGTCGGGGCGAGCATGAAGGCGAACTCGATCGGCCAACCTTTGGGAGCATATGAGGAAGGCGACCGCTATCGCCTGGAGCTCTCTTCCTACTCGAGGATTCTCTATGATGACGGCAAGCAGGTGTGGATGGAGATCGATCAATACATCGGACCTGCGACCGTGACCACGACCCGAACGTATCGGGATGGACGCATACAAAAACGGACGTTCACAGATGGCTCCCTTGTCAAGGAACAGGAAGATTCGACGATAAGCACGTATACATTGGATGAAAGCGGACGCCTGATCACCTCTTCGACGGTTGTGCGGGAGGATGAACCTACGCTTGCGTATTACTCCTATGACCGGAGCACGCCGCATCTCATCTCCATCGCCCGATTGGGAGAAACGGGGCTTGTCCTTTCACGGTTCGTCCGTGAACCTGACCGCTATACCGTTACCGTGGTGGATGAGGAGGGCGGTCAGCGCTATGTGAGCATGGGGTCCTTGAGGATGAGCGATGCGTGGAAAGAGGGAGAGGTGCTCGCTTCCGTTGTCATCGATGAAACGGAAGAAGGCTATTTACGCCTCAGTCAGGACGATCGCACGCAGCTCTATTCCCGAAGCGGCCTCGTGCATCAGGAGCGGACCGATGAATATGAAAAGACGTTCTTCTACACCCCTGAAGGTGAATTGAAAGAAATCCGAACCGAGTATTCCGATGGTCGGGTGACGATCGATTCCTATGATCGACAAACCTTGATTCTTCGTGAAGAATTTCAAGACGGGGTGCCGATGAAGGATACCCGCTACCATGAGGATTTCGGATATACTGAAACTCTGTATGATCGTGAAGGGAAGCCGTACGTGGATGTAACATGGGCGGCGGGTGGAATGCGGGTTACATCGATCCGCTATCATTGAGAGGTGGCGATGACACTGCTTCTTGCTTGGCGTTATGCGTTCTCGAAAGCAAACAAGCACCGCGGCGTTTCGATTCGGATCGCCGTCGGTCTTGGTGTCGGCATCTTTGCCATTTTGGTGACCGTCAGCTTCATGCAAGCGTTGCAGAACGCCCAGTTCGATCATATCCGCACCTATGAATCGTTTGATTTCCACTCTGCTCACACATATTCCCTGGAAGAAGGGCGAGCCTTGGCCAAGGAGCTTGAACAGCTGTCCGGTGTCAAGGAGGCGTTCATCTATAAGGATCTTCCCGTCCTGGCAGTGGACCAGGCGGGTGACAACCACCCGATGCGAATCCGAGCGATCGATCTGAGCGGTGATGTTCCCATCCATTCGATCGCCGGCGAGCTGTTCACATCTGGGGGCGTCGCTCTTTCCTATCGCAATCGCTTCCTTGGAAACCCCGTAACCATCACGTTTTTACGGAGCGGGAAACAGGTAACGCAAGTTCCCACCCAACGAAGCGTTCCGGTCACCGGAATCTATGCGACGGAGTACGGACCGTTCGACGGCACCACGATTCTCGCCACCCCCGAATACCTCGCCTCTCTCATCGCTAATGAAACGTATTCGATAGGCATCTATACGAACGAACGATCGATCAGGAACGCTGAAAAAGAGCTGAGCCCTTATGACGTCATCTCCTACAAAGAGGCCAATCAAAGCTTGTACCAGGCGATGGAGCTGGAGCAGAAGATGATGGCTCTCCTCCTGTTCTTGTTGATCCTCGTCATCATCGTCCATGTGCACGTCTCCTCCAAGCGGCTGGTCGGATCCAAGCAACGGGAGATCGCCCTCTTGAGAACCCTCGGGTTTCAAGAAAAAAAGATACCGCTCATCTTCATCCTTCAAGGTCTCATAGTCGCACTGATCGGCTGTGTCCTCGGTCTCGCGCTTACCGGATCGTTCTTTCTTCTGTACCCTATGGTACGGGTTTATATCGTAAGCAATCTCGGTCTCGATCTGATTCTTGCTCTTCGGTTCGGGGAGGTTGGTTTCTTATGTGTTCTCATCCTTGCTCTTGCCGCTTTAGGCGCCTACACGGGCTCGAGGCGGCTGCTGCGTGTTGATATCATGGAGATAATTGGTCATGGCGAACTCCTTTGAATGCGTCCACCTTTCTTCAATTACGAAATCATTTCCCGCTACACAGGCGGGCGATAGTCGTCTCATGATTCTGGAGGGTATATCACTGACGATCCGGCATGGTCAAAGCGTCGCGATTGTCGGAAAGAGCGGCTCGGGAAAATCGACGCTCCTTGAAATCGCGGCAGGCCTGCTTGAACCGGACAGCGGGACGGTCATGTTGGATGGGGTGTGTCTTCACGGCCTCGATGATCGTCAAAAGGCGATCCTGAGAGCGAGAAAGATGGGTTTCATCTTTCAGGCAAGCTACATGCTTGCCGATTTCACCGCCTTGGAGAACGTCAAGATCGCCGCCCTGATCGCCGGCTCCTCGCCTCGGGAAGCGACGACCAGAGCGACGGACCTTCTTCATCGGGTAGGCCTCGGTGAACGCCTCAGCCATACCAGCGACCGGCTCTCCGGAGGGGAGCGCCAGCGCGTCGTCATAGCGCGCTCATTGGTGAACGATCCGGCGATCATCTTTGCCGATGAACCGACCGGCAATCTGGATGAAGAAAACGCCGCGATCATCGAAGATCTGCTTCTCGGTCTGGTGAAGGAGCGAAACGCGACGCTGATGCTGGTTACCCACAACCCCCAGTTTGCGAGCAGGCTCGACCGCGTCCTCACCTTGAGCGAACGGACTCTCGTGGAGGGGATGTGAGCAGACAGGTCGCCGCTCTCCTAGTAAGACGTTCTCTCGGCATGGTCGGAAACACGGCAAGCAGAAGGAGGATTCTCTTCCAGATCCTGCTGATCACCCTTTCCTTGAGCGCCTTGGTCTTCGCGCTGATCTTCGTCACCTCGATGAGCGATGCGATCGCGAATAAGTATGCGCTCATCAACAGCGGCCACCTGCTCGTCCATGACAGGTCCTTTCCTTCAAGAGACTCATACGATTCCTACCTCGTCGGGACGACGTACGGCCTCATCTACTCCAAAGACACGACCGAGCTGGTCTTTCTCAAAGGTGTGGAAGAGCATTATCTGGAGGGAAAGCGAAAAGATGAACTTACGATTCTCGAAGAGAGCGGTGAAAGCACGACGTTGATGAAGGTGATGATCAGCAAAACGCTTGCCCGGACCTTGAACGCTCACACCGGGGAGAACCTTGCGCTGATGATCGGGACCGAGGAGAAGGCGCGTCCGACGCTGGTCCGCATCGGGGCGATCTATGACAGCGGCTATAAGGAGCTTGACGAGATTCTCGTCTTCACCGATCTCTCTTCACTGGTCCGTCTCGGCAGAGAATCGGTATCGTTTCATCATGAAGTGCTTGTGGAGATGCACCGGATCGAGGAAGTAAGAGATCGGTTGACTCATGAGGGGTATCGGGTCTCGACGTGGAGCGAGGAAGCCCCTCAGATCGCGAGCAACCTCGTCACCAGCAAGGAAGTCACCTTCATCATCATCAGCATCATCGGTTTGTTGCTCGGCTATGCGACCAGCGAGCTTGCCCGACAGATGGTGGAGGATGATAAACGACAGATCACCTTGCTCTTGTTGCTCGGTGCACGGAAGAAGATGCTTGCTTATTCATATCTGCTCAGCGTCCTCATCGTGACGATTATCGCCCTGATTTTAGGAATCTCCGGGGGAATTCTTCTTTCCTATGGAGTGCCCAAGGTTCTTCCGCTGATTGAAAAACGATCTTTTACCATCCTTTCGTTTTATCTGCTCCGCTTTTCCATCGCCATTCCGATCAAGCGAATTCTCATCCTGGGAGCATTGGTCATTTTTTCCAGCACGGCTACCGTCTTTTTCAGTCTCCGTCGGGCGCTCAGGAAACAGACGATCACCTCTCTTACCTTTGATTAAAGACCAAAGTCCAGTATACTCATGGTTATGAATTTTGAAGTCTTTGTCTTGGGGACAAGCGGGATGATGCCCCTGCCGAACCGTAACCTCACCAGCGCGCTGATTCGCCGTGAAGGCGAGCTGTTTTTATTCGACTGCGGTGAAGGGACGCAAATCTCGCTGAAAAAGCTGAATTTGAAGTGGAAGAAGATCAATTCGATCTTCATCTCCCATATGCATGCCGACCATGTAACAGGTCTGCCGGGGATTCTTATGCTCTCCAGCCAAGTCGACCGGGACACTCCGCTGACCCTCTACGGCCCAAGCAGACTCAAGGAATATGTGGATGCGAACCGCCGGATCCTCGACATATATATCAACTATGAGATCATCGTCAAAACGGTGGAGGAGGGGATCGTTCTCGAAGAGGAAGAGTATTTCGTCCGAGCGTTCGAGCTGAATCACACGAAGCCGTGCTTCGGGTATGTGTTTGAAGAAAAGAAGCGTCCCGGACAGTTCCATCCGGAAATCGCCGGAAGCCTCGGCGTACCGATGGGACCGATGTGGGGAACTCTTCAAAAGGGCGGGTCGGTAATCCTTGAAGATGGGCGGGTGATCCATCCTTCCGATGTCATGGGTGATTTGCGGGAAGGGCGGAAGTTCAGCTACGTTACCGATTCGTTGTATTCGCCGAGCATCGCCGGCCATGTCAAAGACAGCGACCTCTTTCTCTGCGAAGGGATGTTCGCCGACGATCTGCGTGACAGTGCTAAAGAAAAGAAGCACATGACCGCATCCGATGCCGCCCGGATCGCCAAGGAGGCGAATGTGAAACAGCTCGGATTGTTGCACTACAGTCCCCGCTATTCCGATTATGAGCTTCGCTATCTGCTGAAGGATGCAAAAAAGGTCTTTGCCAACACGGTGTTGAGCAAAGACCGAATGCGGTTTTCTCTTCCGTTGAAAGATTAGAAAGAAGCGGCTTTGTACGCCTCCTTGATGATTTCCTCCTTCTCGACGGCTCGACCGTTGCGAGATGCGAATCCGATTTCCAGCTCGCTCCCTTGGAACTCCCGCTGACAGGATTCAATCAGGGAAAGGGTGAAGGTGCGGGCTTCTTCCCCGTTATAGAAGGGGAGGATGATACCGATGACATCATCCTCCAGGGTGAATATGTAGGAAAGGTCTCCGCTTTGGCGAATCAGCTTCTGAGCGATCGCCTCTACCGGGCCTTCCGTGACTCGGGCGATCACGACGGTAAGGTCATAGTTGAGATCGTTCGCACTCTCAAGCTCGAGCCCGAGGATCGAATCGAAGTCCATCTCATAGTATTGGAGCACGTCCTCTT
Organism: Spirochaetales bacterium; assembly: GCA_012519115.1. GTDB lineage: Bacteria > Spirochaetota > Spirochaetia > Sphaerochaetales > Sphaerochaetaceae > Sphaerochaeta. The sequence continues at coordinate 24,537 of JAAYQW010000023.1, read as the reverse complement.
CTTCGGCGGCGGAGACCTCTTCGACAACCATCGGGGAAGGAGCGGCGACAGGAAGAGCTTCTTCTGCAATCTCCTCCTCGACTTGTACGGCAACGCTCTCAACTACGGGCTCACTGACCACGACCTCCGGTTCTTCTTCAACCTGTGGAAGGTCTAACGGAAGAATCACTTCGGCGGCGCGTTCTACGATCGGTTCTTCGCTGAGGACCGCTTCGGTGAACGTCGCTTCATCAAGAACGGGAGCCTGGGCGTAAATGATTTCTTCGTTTCGGATAAATGCGGGATCATCCTGGGGAAGGGCATAGAAAGGTCGGTCGTAGGCGTTGGGCGGAAGCTTGTCGACATCATCGGCAAAATCTTCATCTCTCTTCTTAGATATGACAACACCGATTTCAATCATTATCAAGCCGATCAGGAGGGGAAACACCTTCACGAAGAAAGAAAACAGTTGAGCTTGATCCCACTCCACCTGAGGCAGCAGATACTGGGTCGCCAGATACACTCCCCCGAGGAGGATGACAATCGTAACAATGAAGCTTATAAATATTTGGCGCCCATACCGTTTCTTTTCAGACATTCTTACCTCCACAGCCAGGTCAGATTCCTATATAATACTCATAGTATCATACTTTACTATAAATATTAAAGATTTATATGCATAAGAGAAGCTTGCTAGCAGGTTTATTGACCTATTTCTTCACATTTCTCCTTCTCCTGGCCATTTTTGGCCAAGGAGGCTACCTGCACAACCGAGCACTGAAAGCGGAAATCCAACGCCTTTCCTATAATCAAAACCTTCTTCGGATTCAAATCCAGGCTCTTGAGCGCCAAGAATCTCAGATGGACAAGGAAGATGCTCTTCGAGACGCTGCGTTCAAGTATGGCTACCAAAGTGAAGGAGAGGTCGTGTACTACTTCCCTTTGGAAGAGCGCGAATACCCCGATATCCTCAAAGATCGGCCAATCGAAGGGAGGTGTGAATTCTTTGAAGGTGTGGGTCGTACCACGCTCGCGCTCTGGGCCTTGCTCCCCGCTTTTCTCGCAACCATGCTTGCCTATATCATAGATAGAAGACGTGTCAATCGATGATTTTTCGAGCTTCAAGGTAGAAGCGCTTCTGGTGAGCATGCCCGATCGAGAACGTTTTCCTTGGCAGTCTGCCTTCCTCCTTGACGGTTTTGAAAAATGCCGACTTGGGGAAAATGGGGAGAATGATCGCGGCATTCGTCGGAAGCGATCCCAGCCGAAGCGTGACCTCTTCTCCGTGGGTGTAGTCGACCGTCGCCAATCGCTTCTCCAATAATCGATCAATCACGTTCTGGATCGTTTCGGCAACCAACGAAGAGGCGGGATCGACCAGCGAAAAGAGGAGGAATCGCTTCTCGTCTTTATATCCGAAACGCTGAACACCATCGTCCAAGGCGAGATGATGGTTCAATTCCTCGACGGAGGAGAGAGGCTTTGTTTCATAAGAGGCGCAGAAGGTGCCAAGGGCATCAAGGAATGATTGATGCTCGATCGAAAAGAGCAACCGGTGAATCGGTTCGAAGATGATGCCCGGGTCATAGATGTTTTGGATTTCAACCAGCGCCCAACGAGCCGGATGATCGGCCATCTCTTCTTCTGATAATTCTTTTTTGATGTCAAGCCAGCAGCTCTTCGCCGTCGCCAGGCTATGATTGCCGTCGCCCATCGCAAAGAGGAACGGATCTTCCGCCTCTTGCTTCTCGAGCAGAGCCTCGAACCGATCTGCAAGGCGATGAAACTCCGTTTCTTCGTCGATCTGCCACGCCGTAACCGTTCCGCCCCTTTCCATCAAAGACGTGGAGTAGACTTGGCGGAAGGCGGATATGTTTCTGCTCAGCGGTTCAATGATTGTATCATCCGGATCGTCGATCATGACGAGGATATGGGGTATCTCCAATGCGGCATCATGGCGAATCGTCTTGCGGGGAGGAATCCGATCGAGAATCGTTTCTTCACTTGCCCTGATGAGGGTGCGCGAGCCGTTGTTCCAATCGTAGTGTTCCAGATCCAACGCTGCGAGAAGGCCCCATCGACCGTTGCCGCCTCCTTCGTCCTCCCTATGAATGAGAAAGAAGCTTTTTTCGTAGACGTCAAAAAGATCATCTTCGAGATACCGGTTCATCGACCGGTTGATCGCGGCGATCCGCTTTCGGGGATTCTTCTCTTCAAGATATACTTCGGGGTAGATCAGCTTCAGCGCAGAGGGCGCATCACCTACATATGCTTCGACCCGTTTCCAATACTCCGGTTCCGAAGTATACTGGTCGCAGGCGACGACCGCCCATTTTTGCAAATCGATTTCTTTCTTCGGTACTAAGATTGTCGGCGGTTGAACGCCGTATGCAGCTAATCGCTCGAACGTCGTGGGCATTGGTATCCTCTTTATTGTATGCTATTGTTCGTAAGTGTATCGAAAGGCGCAAAGGAGGGAAAGGGGGATGGGCCATGCGTTGATAATCACCGGTGGGGGAGCTCCGAAAGCGCTTGAAGATCTTCACCTCGAATCCTACCGATTCATCGTGGTCGCCGACAGCGGTATCGAGTTCGCGGTAAAACACGACTTGTTCGCCGATATATGGGTCGGTGATTTCGATTCGGCGCAAATACGACCGGAGCGAGTCGGCGAGATCATTCACAAAGACCATGATATGAAGCTCGAAAGCGATACGGAGCTGGCTCTGATGATCGGTCGGGAGCGGGGGATGGCTGCGTATACCCTCATCGGTGGGGGCGGATATCGGATGGATCATCTTCTTCAGACGTATTCGCTCTTTGATCGCTACGGTCTTCCGCTTGCCTGGCACACCACGTATGAATCGCTTTACAGCGTTCACCGCAAACGAAGATTCATCACTTCGGCGGGACGGACGCTCAGTTTTCTGCCCGCTTCCTTTACCGGCGAGAGTGTCGTCAACGCTTCCGATCTGGTCTGGCCGCTGAAGGAGTATCGATTGACGACGGAATCGATCTCGCTTTCCAACCGGACGGCCGCCGACGTGCTGGATGTCTCGGTTGAAGGCGATCCGATCTTCCTCTGTTTTCCGGTTGCAGATACCGGCGCTTAGGTGCTACGATCGAAGCATGTTGCATGAGCGAAGGCTCTTGGCGTTTTCAAGCCGGGTCCACACATATACTCTCTTTTTGTACCTGTTTTTTTTCCTCCTCTATATTCTGGGCGGTTTTTTCCTTGTTGACACGTCCTTTGAAACGTTGTTGAGCTTTTTGCTGAAGCTTGTCGGATACTCGAGCGTCATCTTCGGAGTGTGGGTTTTGGCATTCTCCATTGTTGTCTGGTTTGTTGACAAGGTATTTCCATTTTCTCCGATATGTTTCACGATTCTTCGAATCGGAGCGGTCATTCTCATGGCGACGCTCATCGAAATCATCAATACGCTGGTCCATCAAGGACTTTCAATACAGTGGGGTGGGTAACGTGGATACTCCTCAGATCTCAGCAGTGCGCGGCGCTATTCACGTCGCCGTCGATTCCAAGGAAGCGATCGCTCAAGCGGCTCAAAAGCTCTTTGTTGGCATATTGGAAGCAAACAACCTGCAGGAAGAGCAAATCGCTTCGTTGCTGATCACTCAGACCGGAGATTTGAAATCTCTCAATCCGGCAACGGGTCTGAGGAGGGGAAACCTTGCTTCCAACGTGCCGTTGTTCTGCATGCCGGAGCTTGAAATCGAGGGGATGATGAGTCGAGTGATTCGAATGCTTTTCATCTTGAAGATTCATAAAAGCGATCTTAAGCCGGTCTATCTTGACGGGGCGGAACTCCTTCGCCCCGATCTGATGAGGAAAGAATGAACGTAACGATTCAGAGGGGCGCATTGAGGGGAACGATGGCCGTTCCGGGCTCCAAAAGCGACACGATCAGGGCGGTGCTCCTTTCGATGCTTTCCGAAGGGCGTTCGGTCATTCACAATCCGCTGGCCTCCGGAGACGGACTTTCCGCCAAAGAAGCGGCGATCGCTCTAGGGGCATCCATCACTGAAGCAGGGGACCGGTGGATCGTCGAAGGAGTGGGGCGTCATCTTGAAGCTCCTCAGAAGAGCCTCGATCTGGGAAACAGCGGAACGGCGACCTCTTTTTTTTCATCGATCGCGTCGTTGGCCCGAAGACCGGTCACGCTTACCGGCGACGAGCAGATCCAAAGGCGGCCCTTCAAGACGCTGTTCGATGCCCTTGAGGATCTGGGCGTCGAGGTTTCGGTGCATAATCCCAACAAGGTCTCTCCGCCGGTCACGATCACAGGTCCTCTTCTTGGCGGAACCGTCACTCTGCAAGGCTTCAACAGTCAATTCGTCTCCAGCCTGCTTCTGGTGAGCCCGTTTGCGGAGATTCCCGTTACCATCACCGTCCACAACGGGCTGGAAAAGCCATACGTTCAGCTGACGCTCGATTGGATGAAGAGGTTCGGCATCGAGGTGGAGAATCCAAGCAACTATGAATATTTTGAAGTTCCCAATACAAAGACGTACCGGGGGCGTGAAGTGACCGTCAGCGGTGATTGGTCGGCGGCAGCATTTCCATTGGTCGCTTCCGTACTGACCCCTTCCGACCTCACGATCACCGGTCTGGACTTTTCCGACAGTCAGGGGGATAAACGGGTAGTCGATATTCTCAAAGCTATGGGAGCCGACATCGCTGTGCATCCTCTTGAGGGAACTCTTTCGATCAGGGGCGGCAAACCGCTCATCGCCTTGCAGGAAATCGATCTGGCGGATATCCCCGATGCGCTTCCTTCTCTCGTCGTGGCGGCGACGCAGGCGCATGGAACGACGACGTTCACCAATATCTCCCATGTACGAGTAAAGGAAACCGATCGGGTCTTTGAAATGACCGAGCGCCTCAATCGATTGGGGTGCTCGCTGGAGATAGGGGAGGATGAGCTCCACGTCCATGGCCCGACTCCCATCAGAGGTGGAACGGTGTCTTCCGCAGGAGATCATCGAATCGCGATGGCGATGGTGGCGGCGGCGCTGGCGGCAAGGGAGGAGATCACCATCACCGAAACGGAATGCGTCGCGGTATCATTCCCCGATTTCTTTGAACGGTTTGAAGAGTGCGGGATGAAGGTCGTCCATCACGACGGAACATGAAAAAGCGGCATACCGAAGTACACCGCCAGGAAGCCGACTGTCAGAATTGAACTGACGACCCCGAGATTACAAGTCACGTGCTCTACCGCTGAGCTAAGTCGGCATCGTGTGCAACTATATCGGTCAGGGCGCGGGTGTGTCAAGAAGCGGTTTTTGGGCAAATTCCCTTAGCGCGGTTGACAAAGGGAGTAATAGCTTGTATTGTACTGTACGGTTGTCTTTTGACAGGGAGAGGTACCCAAGCGGCCAAAGGGGGCAGACTGTAAATCTGTTGGTTATCACCTTCGAAGGTTCGAATCCTTCTCTCTCCAATTGTAGGCCTTCTTCTACGAGGAAGGCCTTTGTTTGTCATCGCGAAAAAGGGGTGTAGATGAGTAGCTTCTACGATGAAGGTCTGCAATTCTCCTGCGTATCAGGCTGCGTCTATTGTTGCGGGGTCGAACCGGGGTTCGTATTTCTCTCCCAAGCCGACCTCGATCGTCTCTGTACCCATGCCAGACTGGATCAACAAACATTCATCAAGACATATTGCCGCTACGTCGATATGGGTGCGTACAAGATGATCAGCCTGGTTGAGAAAAAGAACCACGACTGCATCTTCTTGAGCCCGTACGGATGTACCGTGTACGAAGCCCGTCCGGTCCAATGCCGAACCTACCCGTTTTGGGGCACGATCATTGAAAGTGAAGAGACATGGGAAGAAGAAGCCCGGTCGTGTCCCGGAATCGGTCACGGGAAACGGTACAGCAAGAAGGAAATTGACGGTTTCATTCGCCAGCGGATCGCCAACGGACTGATCATGATCATATAGGAGACCAGATGGCAAAGATTGCTGAATCCACTCTCCAACAAATCAAAGCTCGCCTGTCGATCAGCGAAGTGGTCAGTGATTACGTCACCCTTTCCTCAAGAGGCGGGCGCCTCTGGGGATTGTGCCCATTTCACGAAGAGCGGACCCCTTCATTCAGCGTCGTCGATCAAGAGGGGTTTTATTACTGTTTTTCCTGTAAAAAGGGGGGATCGGTCTTCGACTTCATCATGGAGATGGAAAAAGTTCCGTTCCATGAAGCGGTAAAAATGCTCGCCCAGCGAACAGGAGTGGAACTGGAAGAAGAAACACCCGCCCAGCGGGCTCAGCGCGATCTTTCGGAAAATCTCTACGAGCTGTACGGGCGGATTGCCGGTTCCTTCGCCTATCTCCTGAAATCCGGATCAAGCGGGTCATATGCCCGCTCCTATCTGAAGAAGAGGAATGTCGCTGTTCCGATGTGGGATACGTTTCTTCTCGGATATGCTCCCCGTGACGGATCGTGGTTGTACCAATTCTTGAAGAAACAGCATTACAGTGATGAGCTGCTCGCTCAAAGCGGTCTCTTCAGCCAAAAGAATCCGACCTATCCGCTCTTCGTGGACCGATTGATCTTCCCCATCCGGAATTGGCAAGGCAAAGTCGTGGCGTTCGGAGGCAGGGATCTTTCAAACACCTCCAAAGCGAAGTACATCAACACTCCGGAGACGGTGATCTATTCGAAGAAGCATAACCTTTTCGGGCTCTATGAATCGCTGGATACGATCAAACAGGAGCGCAAGGCGATCCTATGCGAGGGGAACTTCGATGTGGTTGCCCTCCACCAGGCGGGTTTCACCAATGCGATGGCGCCTCTGGGTACTTCCTTCACCCCGGAACAGGGGAAGCTGCTCCACCGATACTGTGATACCGTCGAGATTCTTTTCGACAATGATCGAGCGGGGCAGGAAGCGACCGCCAAAGCGTTGCTGATCGCTCAGGATCTGGGGATGGTCAACAGAGTGCTTGCTCTTACGAGCGCCAACGATCCATCGGAACTCATTGAACGGGGCTCGGAGGAAGCGCTCAGGAAGGAGCTGTCCTCATCCCTCGACGGATTCCGATTTCTGCTTAACGCTCAGCTGCACAGCCATGATGCTTCCACGGCTAAAGGGAAGGCCCGAGTGTTTAACCGGCTCAAGCCCTACCTGCGGGTGACGCACAGCGAAATCGAGCGACAGGAGCTGATCAAGACGCTCAGCGATCTGCTGGATATCGACGAGGCATCGATACATGAAGAATATTCCAAGGAGCAAGCCCCGAAAAAACCGGCGGTCGAACAAGACGTGCAACCGATAACTCCATTGAATCCCGCATCGATTTCTCCGGATTATTACCTGATGCTGACCGTGGCGAACAACCGGGAGCTTTACCTGAAGACCCGAACTTCGATCGGCTTTGAAAGTTTGAATGATCCGAAAGCCCATGAACTGTATGAAGCGTTGGAGCAGGCCGCCCGGGAGGATTCCCTCGCAAGCAGTGAATACCTTTTGCAGCTGCTCGATAGTGAACAGGTGAAAAGCGACCTTTCCTCTTCGTTCGGATTGGCGGAGTTTAGAAATGAGCCGCACAAGATTTTAAACGAGGGGTTGCTTCGGATTCGACTTCGGTCCTGGGAGAAAAAGCGCCAATCCAATAAGCGCTTATTGGATATAACGCAGCTTGAGGGCAACGATAGCGAGGCGATCGAAGAATTGTTGAAGGAACGCCTCGAAATTGAAGAGGAAATCGCTAGGATAAAACAGGAGCTGGAGTAAGAAAAAAGGAGGATGCCATCGGTTTTACTTCTCTTGTAAAGGCACGGATAAATCTGTATGATGTAACGACGTCCGTGAAAAAGGTCACCGTCTTGAGCGCGAATGACTCGAGATTGACGAAGTGCTGAAAGATGACGATTATACGAAGGGAGAGAATAACACTGACGTAACATGCCTTTGAGTTCACTTGGTTGTTTCAAACCAAGGCTTTTTATGTGCACGGACTCCAACACGGATTCGGAGTGTCGACAAAGAAACGGGGTAAAGGGAACAGATGCTGGATTACACTATTGTCAACAACATATTTAATGAACTGGTCAAAGAGGCGGGGGACACGAAAAGTGTCAGCAAAGATCTCCTCATGAAAAAGGTTGGAAACCTGGGCGAAGAATATGTAGAAGCGATTGAAGAACTGTTGACCGACAACGACATTGAACTTGTCGAACCGCTTGATACTCATGAGATCAACGGCTTTGATGGTGAACCTGATGACGATGAGATCGATGAAGTCAGTGATGATGTGTTCAGCTTGGATTTGGTGGAGGAGGATGACATTGACGATGAAATGGACGTCGATGTCGAGCCGATCAGCGTGGAAGACTTTCACGAGCCGGAAGAGGAAGAGGACGATCCCCCGAAAAAAGCGAAAGACGATGACGACGATGATGATCTTGATGACGAGGATGAAGAGGACGAGGTCGATGGGCTGAAATCATGGAGCGGCATCAGCACCGACGACGACTCGGCCGGTGGAGCCCACTATGTAGATATCTCCAAGCTCGACGACCAGGATGGGGAAAGCGAGTCTTCCCGCCATCCGACGATCCTTGGAACCGATAAAGGGGAGGGCGGCGGGGACGACCCGATTCGGCTTTACCTGCGAGAAATCGGACGGGAGAATCTTCTTACCGCCGAACAGGAAGTCGAACTCTCCATGAAGATGGAAGAGGGGGCGGCGATCATCACCGAGGTGATTCAGGAAAGCGGGATTCTGATCACCCGATTCAAAGACATTCTCGCGGCGCTTACCACGAAGCGGGATGAAAATGACGATGAATATACTCAAAAGGATGCTAAAGAGTTCGAAGTAAACCTGAAGCGATACAACAATTGCTACCGTGAACCGTTGAAGGATGTTCAAGCTGTTTTAAAGACCTATATCGCAAAGAAAGACCAGATGATTCTCTCCGGAGAAGATATTCTCGGCGATGCCGCTTTGGATAAGAGTCGACAGGCGTTGCTGAAGAAGCTCTCGGCGATCGAATTGCAGCCGGAAGAGATTCTAGCGTTCACCGATGACTTCATCGAAGCGGAATATAAGATTCGTTCCTTCAATGAAAAGAAGCAACAGCTTGAGAACAAGCTAAATATCCGGACCGCCCGCGATCTTCGTCAACTCGGAAAAGATCTGGCGACCCAGTCAAAAGCCGCCTTGATCGAAGAAGAGCTGCACCTTTCCAGTGATACGATCAAAGATCTGATTCGGGAGCTTCAGATCACTCACAAAGTGCTCAAGCAGATCGAGTTCGAGTTCGAGGAACGAAGCGATGCCATTCTGGAGCTGGCCGATCGGATCAAGTACGGTCAAAAGATGATGAAAGACGCAAAGGACCGGCTGATCCGGGCGAACCTGCGGCTCGTCGTCTCGATCGCCAAAAAGTATACCAATCGCGGACTCCACTTCTTCGACCTTGTCCAAGAAGGGAATATCGGTCTGATCAAAGCGGTTGAGAAGTTCGAGTACCGCAAAGGCTTCAAGTTCTCCACCTACGCCACGTGGTGGATTCGCCAGGCGATCACCCGTTCGATCAGCGACCAGGCTCGGACGATCCGCGTTCCGGTTCATATGATTGAACAGATCAATAAGGTGGTTCGCGAATCGAGGATGTTGATGCAGAGCCTCGGGCGCGAGCCGACCGATGAAGAAGTTGCCGAGAAGCTCGGTTGGACGGAGAGCAGGGTGAAGAGCGTTAAAAACGTCGCCCGCGAACCGATCAGTCTCGAGACGCCGGTCGGTGAAGAGGAGGACTCCCTCCTCAGCGATTTCATCGAAGACAAGGATGTCGAGAATCCCGCCCAGCAAACCGCATATTCGCTGCTTCAGGAGCAGCTGAAAGAGGTGCTCGGTACGCTTCCCGCTCGTGAACAGGAAGTCTTGAAGATGCGGTTCGGCTTGGAGGATGGCTACTCGTTGACACTCGAGGAAGTAGGATTGTATTTTGAGGTGACTCGTGAGCGCATTCGACAGATTGAAGCGAAAGCCCTGCGAAGGCTCCGCCACCCGAAACGAAGCAGAAAATTGAAGGATTTCATTTAATAGCAGAGGAAGATGATGATGAATGAAGCAGCGGTATTTTCACGGCTTAATCAATTGCAGAATGATTTGAGCATTCGATTCGCTCTCGAAGAGGAGATCGCGAGGCTCCCCCGCGACTTGAAAGTCAAACAGGAGTTGTTGGACACGATCAACCTCGACTACATCGATGAACACACTCGAAGCGAGGCGGCGAAGGTCGAGCTGAAGAATCTTGGCTACCAATATGAAGACGCTGTACAGGCCCGTGATAAAAGCGAACGCAACATGGAATTGATCACCACTCAGCGCGAGTTTGAAGCGCTGGAGAAAGAGATCAAAGATGCCGCGGCAAAAGAGCAGAGCTTGTTGAAACAGCTTCACGTCAAAGAGAAGCAGGTTCAGGAGTTTGAAATCCGGCTCACCGAAAAGGAGGAGCTGATGGCTCTTCAAAAAAGTGAAGTCGATGCGGAGGCGAACAAGATCGATGCGCTCCTTGCCGAGAAGAAACAGGAGCTGGCCGAAGTCAGCGCGCGATGCGAAAGCTTCATCGGCGAAGAGATCACCCACGATCTGTACAATAAGTTTTCCAATATCGTGAAGAACAAGAAAGGCAAAGGAATCGTTCCGGTCCATGGCTTGGTTTGCCAGGGATGTCATGTTATTCTTCCGGTGCAGTTCGTAAACTCGGTTCGTGACGGCAAGGACGTTGAATTCTGTCCGTACTGCAGCCGAATCCTCTACTGGGAGGACGTTGAAGGAGCGGATGACAAGTTCATCGCAGGACGAGTCGATCCCGATGCCGATTTGGGTGAGTTTGTCCAAGAAGGTGAGTTTGACGACGTTTTATAGGATTTTTGACAAGGCAGGCTAGATGATCGCGCTCGGTATGCCGAGTGAGGAAAGTCCGGGCTCCACAGGACATGACGCCGGATAACATCCGGGAGCGGTAACGCTACAGAGAGTGCCACAGAAAATATACCGCCGCCTTTGCGGTAAGGGTGAAATGGTGGGGTAAGAGCTCACCGCGATGATGGCAACATCATTGGCAGGGAAAACCTCGTCAGGAGCAAGACCAAGCAGCAAATAGGGTTGTCCGCCTGATATTTGCGGGTAGGTTGCACGAGTGGTTTGGCAACAAACCACCTAGATAGATGATCATCTTCGACAGAACCCGGCTTATTGGCTGCCTTGTCTTTTTTTACATACAAGGGGTGAAGCTATGCAAAAGACAGTTCTTGTAAGCATACTTCTCTCCTTTTTTTGTCTGTTCGTCTCCTGTTCAAACAACTACCAAGCCCTAGACCGTTTGCTCGAATCGGGAGCGTACCGGGAGGTGCTCGATCATACATCTACGCGCTTTCGAAGGAATCATGATCCAAAGCTGCTGATCTACCGGGCTCAAGCGCTCGATCGCCTCGGCCAATCATCAAAAGCCTTGGATACGATCAAGCTCTACAACGCCTTGACTCCTCTTTCCAAGCAGGAGCAGGCTCAGCTGAGTTTTGAGCTTGCCTTGAAAAATCGGGATTGGATCTATCTCATCACGCAGGCGGAGATGCTTGAAGCGGACAATCGCTTGACGATCGATCAGGCAAAAGGGTATTACCGGGCGTTGCTGAACACAGGCAGAACGGAGGACGCAAAAACGCTCTTTTCTCAAACGATCCAAGGAACCTCTTCACCATCCGAAGAGGTCGGATTTCTCATTTCCACCGAGGTTGATCCAAAAGCTCTTGCAGCCTATCTGAGCATTCTTTCAACAGAGGAGCAGATCGCTCTTGTCCTGAAGCTGGTTCCCATCGGACTGGATCCTTCGATCGCCGATGCGTGGTTCATCTCCCTACGAATGCAAAAGAGTGATACAATCGAACTCTATCGCGCTTTGGCTCTGCTTGCCGGTCAAGCCGGACGGCGATATGAGGAAGCCCGATATGCGCTGCTCTACCAGACAAGCAAGGAAGCTCATGAATAACACGTTTGATCGGTTACAAGACGATTTGTTGATGATAAGCAACCCCGCCCGGTATATCGGCGGTGAGTATACCCGGAACAGGAAGGAGCCCGAACCGGACGACCTTCGCTGTGCGATCTGTTTTCCCGACCTCTATGAGATCGGCATGAGCAATCTGGCGATCAAGATCATCTATGACCAATTGAACCGCATCGATGGTGTTCATTGCGATCGCGTCTTCTCCGTCGCTCCCGACTTCGAAGCATTGCTGAGAGCGAAAGAAATTCCGCTGTACACTCTCCAATCCCGTCTCGGCCTGCATGCCCTCGATCTTCTCGGCATCTCGATCGGATATGAATTGACGGCTACGAACATCCTTCAAGTCCTGGATCTGGGCAAGATACCGATTCGAGCAAACGAGCGAAGCGACAAGCATCCGATCGTCATCGGCGGAGGGCCTGCGATCGCCAATCCGCTTCCGTTCGGAGCATTCCTGGATTTTGTGTATATCGGCGAATCGGAGGGAGGCCTGGATGAGGTCGTCGCCATCTTGCAGCGAGCAAAGAAAGAAGGGTGGAGTCGGGCACGGAAAGTCGAAGCGCTAGGGAAATGTTCTTTTCTCTGGCACTTGGGCAAACAATCCGCCGTACTACGGCATATCGATCGCTCCTTTCCGGAAAAACGGACGTTTCAGCACTTTGTCGTACCGAATATCAAAGTGGCTCAAGACAACGGGGTGGTGGAGATCATGAGGGGGTGTCCCAACGGCTGCCGGTTCTGCCATGCCGGTCAGTTCTACAAACCATACCGCCAGAAAGATCTCGCCTCGATCGTCGAAGAGGTCAAGCAGTTCATTGATGAGTATGGCTATCGGGAAATCACCCTTTCCTCGCTTTCCAGCGGCGATCATCCTCAGATCGAGGAGATGATCGACTTTTTGAACGCCACCTACGCCCATCGGAACATCTCCTTTTCTCTTCCTTCGTTGAAGGTGAACACCTTCAACCTCGAAATCCTGGAAAAGCTCGGCGAGGTGAGGAAAAGCGGGCTTACCTTTGCCATCGAGACGCCGAAAGAAGCATGGCAGCGCGCGATGAACAAACCGGTTCCTCTACAGCAGGTCATTGAAATCATTCAGGAAGCGAAGAGCAGGGGATGGCGGCTCGCAAAATTCTATTTCATGGTGGGTCTCCCGTTTGTGGACCGGGAGGAAGAAAACCGGGAGATCGTCGATTATCTTGGCGCGATCTGGGATGAAACGAAGCTCAATATGAATATCAACATCGGCACCTTCATTCCGAAAGCCCATACGCCTTTTCAATGGTGCGCTCAACTTCCGGCCAAGGAAGCCCAGAATCAGCTGCATCACCTCAAAAAGATGATCATCGCTCGAATCAAGGGAGCCCGGGTCAACTATCACGATCCGACGATCAGCTACATCGAGGGATTGATCAGCCGGGGGGATCAAAACTTCGCCGATGTCATCGAGAGCGCCTACGATAAAGGCTGCAGGCTTGATGCATGGGACGAATACCTTGATAAGGAGAAATGGTTTGAAGCGATCGGAGAGGCATCCTACGACGTAAATGCCGCGATCTGCAATGAATACGGCCTTGATGAACCGCTTCCCTGGGATGGAATCAATCTTCGAGTCAGCAAACCGTTCCTCGTCGAGGAGTATAAGCGGGCAAGCAGGCTTCTGCTTACCGGACGGTGCACCGATGAGTGTACTCATCTCTGTGCCGCGTGTACTCCCTCAAACAAAGTAGTTGATGCCAAGCGACTTATTTCCATCGAATACCCGAAACCGCAGGACCGGCCCAGTCCGCTTTCCTATGTGCAGGCGCTCGTTACGTACCGACGGGTCTTTCCCGCAACCTTGATCAGTCACATCAATACGATGAGAAACGTCGAGATGGCGCTCCAGCGATCGAACTTGCAGGTGCAGTTCACCCAGGGGTACAACCCGACGCCCAAACTCGAATTCGTGAATCCGCTTTCGCTTGGAATAACCGGGGAGGCGGAAATCCTCCTGATCGAGCTCGTCGACGACCCGTCGGTAACCGAATCGGTCGTAAACGAAACCTTGCAGAAGAATCTCAATGAAGGCTTTGAGATCACAAGCGTCGTGTTTCTGCCCAAAGGAAAGAAGCGAACCCTTGCCCGGCACCTCGTCGCCAGCCGCTATGAGTTTGACACGAAAGGAAACGTTGAGGCTCAAAACGCTCTTCAGGCACTTGTTCAAGAGCCTAAAGAAGGCGCCACGGTGAAAGAGATCAGGGAACATCGCTTCGAAGTGATCGTCTGCGGCGAACGCAACATGATCAAGCTGCTCTTCGGAAAGGATGCGGACAAGTTCCTGGTCGCCTCCAAATACGAGATAACCCGGACGAATCTCTATGCCGGGGAGATCGGGACTTCCTACAGCGAGTTCATGCTTCGTCCTTAGCTCGTTGCCATAGCGCTTCCATCTGATCGAGGTTCGCCGTTTTGAGTTCCAGACCCTCTTCTCGTGCCTGAGCGACCACCCGGTTGAACCGTGCCTGAACCTTTTCATTCGCCCGGCGAAGCGCATACGAGGGGTTGTAGCCAAGAAAACGGGTGAGATTGATGACGCTGAAGAGAAGATCGCCCAGTTCCTCCTCGGTATCACCGCCTCCCTCCAATGATTCACGCACTTCCCGTATTTCTTCTTGAACCTTCTCGAAGACTCCGTCGGAATCCGGCCAATCAAAACCGACCTTCCTCATCTTTTGCTGGATTTCAGCGGCTTTCTCAAAGATGGGAAGAGCAGGGGGAATCCGGCTGAAAAAGTCGTCTTCCTTCGGCATTTTTCCTTCCTTGACTTTCATCTGATTCCAGAGCACAAGGACATCACCGGGACTGTCCGCCGAGGCTGAGGAGAAGACATGGGGATGGCGACGAATCAGTTTTTCACTGACGGCGTTCAACGCCCCGACCACGAATGCTTCATCGGTCTCTTCCTGAATGTGGCCAAGCATCAGGACGTTCAGAAATACATCTCCAAGCTCTTCCATCGAATCACTCTTGGATTCACTTCTGAGGGCATCCAGGTACTCGTAGGCTTCGTCGATCAGATTCAAGGTGATATCTTCACTTGTTTGTTCTCGATCCCATGGGCAGCCGTTATCGCTGCGCAGATGAGCGATGATCGTCCTGAGCTGATCGAGCGCTTCTTCATAGCTCTCATAGCGGGTAAATGTGTAATCAATCATGAAAAAAGTATACCGGAATCTCAGGATATGGTACACTGTGTATATTCTATGGACACACCGATGTATATGGCGATCATCGAAGAGGTTCGCTTTCAAATCGCAAATGAAATTCTCAAAGAAGGAGAAAAGCTTCCTTCAATCCGAAATCTTGCCAAGACGCTCGAAGTCAGCGTGATTACGATAAAGCGGGCATACAAGGAATTGGAAGAAGCCGGATATATCACCACGATTCCTGCAAAAGGTTCCAAGGTCGCTCTTGGTGCAAAGGACCGGATCAAAGAGGAGTTTCTCGCCACCATCAAGGAACACGTGACGATCGCATATCGCTTGGCGCAGAAACTGAACATCTCCGATGCCGAATTCGGCATGCTCCATGAACTGATTAAAGCGGAGCACAACGGATAAGAACAAGACAGGGGAGAAAAGAAGAATCAAATCAATAATTTCTAGTTGACAGAATATATATTATTTAGATTTCCATGCTTCCCAAATATTTCAGGTTTGTCCAGTAGATATTGTTGAAATCGCCCTGGGAAATATTGATTGCAGCAAAGAGATGAACGTACAGACCGCCGGCAACAACATCTTCATCTTCAGGTTGGATCGATGAAAACGGCTTCTGTTGTATTCGGGCGAGTTTGTTATTCGTCTGATGTTTATACGAAGGGTTTGCTGGTGTTACGGAAAAGGTGCCATTTGCTTTGTCATATTCAACGGCAAAATCGGTTTCAATGTGGTCATCCAAGGAAATAGCGGTTGGATCGGTATACATGACATGGTAATTTGGCGATGTATAGACACCGCCTGAGGTGTCACTGAACGGATAGATCACATACAGAAGATTCTCGTCATGAGCATCTTTGATTGAAAAGATTCCTTCGTCAGCTTCGTATGCGTTGGCTCGGATATGACGTCCGTATGGCGCTTTACCGGCTTTTGCTTCAAATGCCGTCTGGAGCCGTGACGCGGAATACCCTTCAAATGTCGTGGATGAACCGGTAATCGCATATCCGAGGAAGATCTTCGGTCCGTTCATCGGATCGATTTTGCCAAGGTCATCCAACGTGCTTTGATCCACCACATACTTGGCGGTGATTTTCGCATCTGTTTTGGACAGGACACGAATTGAGCTGTCAATCGTGAAAATAGTAGGTATTCCGCACCCGATAAAGATAAAAAAAGCAGATACGATGAGAACAAGGGTAAGCCTTTTCTTCATGGTATCTGCCTCCTAAGGGGCCTTATGACGAGATCGTCTATAAGAATGCGATTCGATTCAAGGCCAGTTTTGCGTACTCTGAGTTCGGAAATTGGTCGGCAAGCTGTTGGAACGTCGCTTTTGCAAGGTCGGTGTTGCCCCTGCCCTCTTCAAGGCGTCCTTGCGCGAATAACGCTTTTGGCGATTCAGCCGCTTCAAACCCAAACTCGTCGATGATTCTCGTATAATATTCAAGGGCTTGTTGAACATCACCCATATTCTCGGCGCACGCTGCCGCATTGGCAAGAGCAAGACTTTGGAAGTAGGTGTTCTTACCCATCTGATATACGCCGTTGAAATGATCGATCGCTTCCCTGTAGGAACCTTCGGTGAAGGCGAATAATCCAAGAAGATACTTCGCTTTAAGAGCGGGATACCCTTTGCCGTTGGCGGCGAGCGAATTGAAGCCGGAGAGCAACGCTTCCCTGCTCTTATCATACGATTCATCATCTTCGCCAAGACTCTGGAAGGTCAGATAATCACTTTCAAGGAGATCGATCTCATTGAATTGCTTATTCAGTTTCTTGGACTCGTAGATACCGATACCCACCAATGCGATTGCGGCAATGAGGATTACCACGGAAATATAGGCGATCACGATGCCCCATTTCGAGAAAAATCCACTCAACCTTACTTCAATTCGCTGAGCCAGGGTCAGTTCTACATCACTTTTTCTATCACTCATATCCTATCTCCGTGTTGACAAGGTATGCGCACAGGCGACCTGAGCCGCCTCTGCCGTAAAGAGGGAATCAATTCCCGTCCTTCTCTTCATCCTTGTAACGCACCATATCTGCAAGGGAGAAGGTATCGCTTTCATCGTCATCATCGTGGATGTACTTGGCGATCTCGGATTGCTGAGAGCGCTTGATCATCTCCTTGATCGAAAGAGAAAGCTTCTGAGTTGAGGGGTTGAGTTCGACGACCATGGCGGTGATCGGATCCCCGACTTTGAACTTCTTCAACACCTCGTCGGTGTACTCTTCATCCGGACCGACAAGATTGAACTTGCTGATCAAGCCTTCGATTTCACCGGGAACTTTCACGAAGACGCCAAAATCGGTAACGTTCGTAACGGTTCCGCTGATTGTCGAGAACTTCGGATAGTCGTTGCGAAGCGTCTGCCAGGGGTTGCCCTCAAGCTGCTTCACACCGAGACGGATCCTGCGAGCATCCGGTTCGACGCGAATGACCTGGACG
The DNA here is from genome assembly GCA_012519115.1 of Spirochaetales bacterium. Classification (GTDB taxonomy): domain Bacteria; phylum Spirochaetota; class Spirochaetia; order Sphaerochaetales; family Sphaerochaetaceae; genus Sphaerochaeta. The sequence goes on along the minus strand of JAAYQW010000023.1, from coordinate 6,862 downwards.
TCGATCACATCGCCCTCGCTGCAGAAGGAGGACATCGACTTCACTTTCTTCGTCCATGAGATATCATCGAGGTGGAGGAATCCATCAATACCCTCTTCAAGGTTGATGAATGCTCCGCTGTTGGTGATCTTCACCACCGGCTTGGAAAGAGTCATACCGACCGGATAGCGCTCGGCGATCGTATCCCAAGGGTTCTCATCCAATTGTTTGAGGCCCAAGGAGACCCGCTTCTTGTCCAAGTCATATCCAAGAATCTTCGCTTCGACCACATCGCCTACGCTCAACACCTCTTTCGGATCGTTGATCCGGCGGGTCCAGGAAAGCTCGCTGATATGAGCCAAGCCTTCGATTCCGGGCTCAATTTCAATGAATGCGCCGAAGGTGGTCAACTTCGTGACCGGCGCCTTGATGACATCATCGACTTTATAACGGGATTCAAAGGTGTTCCAGGGATCTTCCTGCATGTGTTTGAGCGAAAGGTTGATCTTCTGCGTCTCCGGATCGATGTTGATCAGGCGCAGATGGATGACCTGCCCTTTCTTCACGAAATCCTTGGGACGGGTAACATGGCCCCAGCTCATGTCGTTGATATGAAGCAATCCGTCAAAACCGCCGAGGTCGATGAAAGCACCGAAGGACGTGAAGGATTTCACGACACCTTCGACGACGTCACCGATTTGAACGGAGGAGAAGAATTTTTCCTTATTCTCCTTGATCTTCATTTCCAGATACTCGCGACGGTTTACGACGCTCTTCAGGCGGCTACCGCTATGGAATTTATCAATGATGAAATAATCTTCTATACCAATGAGGGTTTCGGGATTCTCGACGCGCATCACGTCCGCTTTGGAGAGAGGGCAAAAACCTTTGTACTCTCCGCCGAGATCGATCTCAAATCCACCCTTGATGACCTTTTCAAACTTGCCCAACACGGGTGAGCGGGCTTCTGCGGCTGCTTTCAGCTCTTCGGTACGCTCTTTATAGTCTGCTCGTCGCTTGGAAACAATGATTTGCCCACCCTTGCCTTCTTTGTTGACGATGACGACTTTCACCTCGTCACCGACTTCCGGCATCGTGTCAAACTCTTCGGTAGAGATCCTACCCTCGCTTTTGTAACCAACATCAACAAACACATACTCGTTGTTTATCTGGACAACAGTACCGGCTACGAGTTGGCCGTCTTCAATTCCATCAAGAGATTTAAGATACTCCTCCTGCAGAGCCTCCTGCATCAAGTTTCTCTTTTCATCTAATACTTGTTCTTCAGCCACTTCCTTTTCTCCTGATCCAAAATGTATCTATTTATCCCATTTTCAGGGCAAAAACAGCAGATAACACTTTCTCACAAACCTCTTCCATAGTCAAGTATGAGGTATCGATGTACAGAGCGTCCTCAGCTTGTTTTAACGCGCCCACAGCCTTGTTTCGATCGATTTCATCTCGAGCCTTCACCCCCGCCAGAACCTCTTCGTATGTCGTGCCTTCGGGGTTTTGCTTGAAGCGGCGTTCAGCTCTGATTTCCGGTTTTGCGTCGAAATAGATCTTCAGCTCGGCATCGGGAAAAACGACCGTGGTGATATCCCGTCCTTCGACGATCATATCTTCGCCGTGAGCGATCTCCTTCAGTTGTTCATTTACATAGGAGCGCAATGGAGGGTATGCCGATACCCGGGCGACGACCGCATCAACTTCTTTAGTCCTCAGCTTGTCTTCGATATCGATTCCATTGACGTGGATATGTCCGTCGATCAACCTAAGCTGTACTTCTTGCGCAGTGGCAAGAACTCCTGCCAAATCGGTGACATCCTTCCCCGTTTGTTGATGGAGATAGGTATAGGCGCGATAAAATGAACCGCTGTTCAGATAGGTGAAAGTGCTTTTTTCAGCAAGCATCTTCGCGATTGAGGATTTTCCGACCCCGGCGGGTCCATCGATCGCCACTATCATCGCTGCCGCCTTTTTTTGTCGGGTTCGGTACGGAGGAGGCGAACCTCCTCTGCGGTAAGCCGGCGCCAGTGTCCTGTTTTCAGGTCTTCCAATTCAACCGGTCCCACCCGGACTCGAATCAGCTCGATGATCCGGTAATCAAAGTACTCGAGCAGCTTTCTGATTTCACGGTTCTTTCCCTCGGTAAGGATGATCCTGGTCCATTTTGAACCCAATATCTCAAACCGGTGGATTCGATATGCAAGCTTGTTGTCGGGCAGATATACTCCCCGGCGCATCTCTTCCAGATCCCCTCGAGCGATTGGTCGGTTGGCGCTGACGAGGTACTCCTTTTCCACCTCATAGGAGGGATGGCTCAGCTTTTGAGTCAACTCTCCGTCGTTTGTGAACAGGAGCAGCCCGCTGGAATCCTTATCGAGGCGACCGACGTTGAACAGCAACGGTTTTTGCGGGATATCCAATAAATCCCTGGCGAAGTTCTGTTCATTGGGATCGTAGTTGGTGCTCACATAGCCACGGGGCTTGTTGAGGGCGAAGTAAAAAAATCGATTGACCGGTTCGATCGTCTGACCGTCAACCATGACTACGTCATCCTCATCGACCTTCGTTCCGAGTGTCGTAACGCGCTGCATGTTCACCATCACCCTTCCCGCTTCGATGAGGGTTTCGCAATGGCGGCGTGATCCGCACCCGCTTTTTGCCATGTAGACCTGTAGGCGGACAGGATAATCGATCATGCTTCTTCCTCGCTGACTTCAAAGCGTTGTTGGTCGATTTCACTCAATTTAGGCAACGCGGCGATCGAATTCAGATTGAATTCAAACAAAAACTTCCGACTCGTCCCATATAAGCACGGGTGACCGGGCACATCTTTGCGTCCGACGACTTTGATATATTCCCGATCCCGGAGAAGCCGGATGATCGAATCGCTGGAGACTCCCCGGATATTGTCGATTTCACCACGGGTAATCGGCTGGCTGTATGCGACGATCGAGAGCGTCTCCATCGCGGCTCGGCTGAGGCGGCGGTCGACCCGTCTGCCGTAGCAGGAACGAAGTCGTTCATGAAGATCCGACGAAGGCAGGAATTGAAAGGCTCCATGGTTCTCAAAGAGACTCATTCCATGCCTGTAGGTATCGTAATACTCTTCGATTTCCGCAAGAGCTCCCATGACTTCATCTTCGCTCAGATCGGTCATCTTAACAAACTTCTCAACACTGACCGGCTCATTTTCCAAAAACAGAATGACCTCTATCAGGCGGGCGTCCTCACTGAGGGATCGGATTGTATCACTCACGACTCATCCTCCTCATCATCGTCAAATATGATTTCTTCCACATCTCCAAACATATGTTCCCGTTCATGGTCATCGCCAAGGAGCACGTCCTCCTTGTAGAAAGCGGCTTCCTCTTCATTGCTGATCGGAAGGGGTTCGATTTCCGCCGGGATGAACTCATCATCTTCATCATACGCATCGGAGTAATCTTCTTCAAAGTATTCATCCCGTCTTCGAATGACTATCGTTTCAAACGCCCGCTCCTGCAGGAGATAGATCATCCCCTGTTTGGTCGCATCCAGGATCGCCATGAATGCGCAGATGATATGAAGCCTGCTCGTCGGATCGACGATGAGCTCTTCGATCGTCATATATTCCCGAGTTTCAAAGGTCTCCTGCATCAAGGCGATTTTTTCATTGACCGTTACCGATTCATAGACGTTGAACACCTTCGACGGTGCAATCTGCTTTATCAGTTTTCGGAACGTCCGCAAGAGATCGTCGAGCGTTACCTCGCCGAAGAGCTCCTCGTCCCCGAAAGGAAGGCGGAACTGGCTTGCTTTTCGGGAGATGAAGAGTTCTCCGCTTGTGGCGGTTCCTGTGAGCAGGTCTGTGTACTTCTTGAAGCGCTGGTGCTCCAGAAGGCGTTCGACCAGCTCCTGACGGGGGTCTTGATACTCTTCATCGAACTCCAGTTCAACCGGAAGGAGCATCCGGCTTTTTATGAAGAGCAGATCCGCCGCCATCTTGTAGAATTCCGTCAAATCGCCGAGAAGAACCGATTCTTCACTCTCCAGATAGGAGATGAATTGCTCGGTGATTTCAGCGATAGGAATGTCGTAGATATTGACTTCAGCTTTTTGAATCAGATGAAGCAGCAAGCCGAGCGGACCTTCAAAGCCTGCTGTTGTATACACCAAGCCGAGATTCTCTGAAACCTGCTGCTCCGTCCGTTCCACGTTCCTACTCTTTTTCGACGCTGGAGTAGTGGCCAAACATCGTTTCGCGGAGGCGTTTGTCCAGATCGGCGATGATATCGGGATTCGATTTCAAGAACTCGATCGTTCGATCCCGGCCTTGGCCGATCTTCTCGTCGTTATAGGAATACCACGATCCGGCTTTAACGATCATCTCGTATTTGAGCGCGGCATCGAGCAGGCTCGCTTCATAACTGATTCCTTCTCCAAAGAGAAGGTCCAATTCCACCTTCTTGAACGGCGGAGCCACCTTGTTCTTCACGATGCGAATCCGGATCCGGTTCCCATAGACGTCGTCCGCTCCCCGACTGAGGGTTTCAATCTTGCGGACATCGATCCGAACCGAGGAGTAGAACTTCAGAGCGTTTCCTCCGGTGGTCGTCTCGGGGTTCCCGAACATGACGCCGATCTTCATCCGGATCTGGTTGATGAAGATGATTGTCGTATTGGATTTGCTTAAAAGACCGGTGAGTTTACGGAGGGCCTGGCTCATCAGCCGCGCCTGGAGACCCATGTGGCTGTCGCCCATGTCTCCGTCGATCTCCGCTTGAGGGGTAAGAGCCGCCACACTGTCGATGACGATCATATCGACTGCACCGCTGCGAACCAGCGATTCGGTGATTTCAAGTGCCTGCTCACCGCTGTCCGGCTGGCTGATCCAGAGCTCGTCGATATTTACTCCAAGTTTCTTCGCATAGGAGGGATCCATTGCATGCTCGGCATCGATGAACGCGGCGATTCCTCCCGCTTTCTGCGTCTCCGCGATCGCATGAAGGGCGATCGTGGTCTTTCCACTGGATTCCGGACCATAGATTTCGACAATTCGGCCGCGGGGATATCCGCCGATTCCGAGAGCTTCATCAAGCAGCAGCGAGCCGGAGGGAATCGATTCGATATTCAGCGTTTCATCGGTATCGCCGAGTTTCATCAGCGACCCTTTTCCAAACTGCTTGTCTATTTGAGCTCGAGCCGCCTCGAGGGCATCCTGCTTTTGCTTCAAATCCAAAGGAAACGAACTGTCTTTACTTTTTGCCATGGTAACTCCTCTGGTTCCTTATGGGCAGTATAGTATCATATTGCATCAACTTATGCATCAAGGGTGAAGGTAACCGGACCGTCATTTGTATATCGGACATGCATATGTGCGCCAAAAACTCCGCCGGAGACGGTGATGCCCTGTTCTTCGAACAAGAAAAACGCTTTGTCGTACAACGCTTCGGCGATCTTCGGGTCCGCCGCATGATCATAGGAGGGACGATTGCCTTTGCGGAGGTTTGCCAGCAGGGTGAACTGACTGACGAGGAGAATCTGACCATCGACCTGTTTCAAATCAAGGTTCATCTTGCCATGTTCGTCCCGAAAACAGCGGATTTTAGGAATTTTTTCACATATCCGCTTCAGCTGTTCTTCGGTGTCCCTCTCTCCTACTCCCAGATATACGAGCAAGCCCCGTTCAATGGAACCGACGACTTCGCCATCAACCGTAACGCTCGCGTCATACACGCGCTGAATGACCGCTCTCACGATAGACCCTTCATGCGTTGAACAAAACGAGTACGGTCTTCGGCACCGAAAAATGCGCTGCCGGTAACGGCGACATCGACTCCCGCATCAACGATGGAAGAAACGGTCTCGAGGTTCACCCCCCCGTCGACGCTGATGAGGTAGGTGTAACCAAGTTCCTCTCTCAACGTTTTCAACCGGGTTATTTTTTTCAGGGTGGAAGGAATCATGCTCTGTCCCCCGAAACCGGGATTCACGCTCATCACCAAAATCAGGTCGACGAGATGAAGAATCTCCTTCAATGCATCGACCGGCGTGGAGGGAACGATGCTGATCCCCGCTTTGACCCGATGTTCCTTGATGAGGTTCAGCGTGCGGTCGAGATGGACGTTGCCTTCATAATGGACAGTGAGATAATCACTGCCGGCGGCAGCGAAATCTGCGATATAGCGTTCAGGCCTCTCAATCATCAAATGCGTGTCGAAGGGAAGGTCGCTATGCTTTCTCAAGCTCTCAATGACGACCGGTCCAAAGCTGATATTCGGCACGAAGACGCCGTCCATCACATCAAGGTGAACCCAGTCCGCCCCATGGTTCTTAATCGAAGCCACCTCGGCCGCGCCCTTTGAGAAGTCGCTGGCGAGCATGCTCGGTGCTATAATCAATGAGGGTACATTCATATCCTAGTTATACCAAGAAGCGGACCGTTATGCAACGATTGGTTGAGGAAAGAATCGGTGCTGTTTCGACAAATCAATTGCTAAAAACGCAAATTCTATGTATACTGACCATGATAGATAGAGATACATGTCGAATTCGAGCAGACAGGAATCCATGTCTGCACGATTTTCTTTTGTCTGTTTAGACGATATATTTTCGGAGGCAAAATCATGGGAATCCAAGAGATTGAACAAGTATTAAAGGAAGAGCAATGGACCAGAGCCTCAGCTTCCGCCTTCACAGTAGCCAACTTTGAGGCATTTGATCGCTTGATCGAACATTTGGATGATGAGCAGAAGATAGAGGCTCGGGACATGTGCGAGCGGCATATCCGGGATCGCGAAAAGAACTCGGTGGTTGCCCACTATATCAACGGGATGCTTTCCATTCAACGAAAGGGTTCGGAGAACTTCCTTCCTCTTTTGAATCTCATCGAGCT